>JBKJOI010000656.1:0-39003 GCA_046595695.1 Haliangiales bacterium
TGGGCGCGCTTCACGCACATCACGCTGCCCAACCTGCGCCCCGCGCTCATGCCCGCGGTCGTGCTCGGCTCGATCTGGACCTTCAACATGTTCAACGTGATCTACCTGGTCTCGGGCGGCAAGCCGGGCGGGTCGACCGACATCCTGGTGACGCAGGCGTACCGCTGGGCCTTCGAGCGCGGGCAGCGCTTCGGCATGGCCGCGGCGTACGCGACGATCATCTTCCTCATCCTGGTGCTGTGGACGCTGATCGCGAACCGGCTGGCGCGCGGCGGCCCGAAGGAGGCGACCTGACCATGCGCAAGCCAAGCGGGTGGACCCAGGTGGCGGTGCACGTGATCGTCATGCTGGCGACGATCCTCGTGCTCTACCCGGTGCTGCTCGTGCTCAAGAAGGCGATCGAGCCGGGCCAGGAGTTCGCGCTCTCGGCGTCGCCGGTGCCCAGCGGCGTGACCGCGGCGCACTTCAAGGACGTGCTCGAGCAGCCGCACGCGCTGCGCTACGCCATGAACTCCTTCATCGTCGCCGCGGCCACCACGCTCGTGGGCGTGCTCATCTCGTGCACCGCGGCGTACGCGCTGTCGCGCTTCCGCTTCCCCGGCCGGCGCGCCTCGCTGGCGACGTTCCTGGTCGTGCAGATGTTCCCGTCGACGCTACTGATGCTGCCGCTCTACGTGCTCATGCACACGCTCGGCCTGCTCAACCAGCTGGGCGGCCTGGTGCTGGTCTATGCGACCACCGCGATCCCGTTCTGCGTCTGGACGCTCAAGGGCTACTTCGACACCCTGCCGCGCGAGCTCGAGGAGGCCGCGCGCATCGACGGCGCCTCCGCCGCGGGCGTGTTCTTCCGCATCGTGCTGCCGCTGGCGCGCCCGGCCATCGCGGTGACCGCGCTGTTCTCCTTCATGACCGCGTGGAACGAGTTCATCCTCGCCGGCACCTTCATGACCGACGAGACCAGCTACACGCTGCCGGTCCTGCTGCACAACTACATCGGCGAGTACCACGCCGAGTGGGGCCACTTCGCGGCGGGCGCGATCCTGACCTCGTTGCCGGTGATGGTGCTCTTCTACGTGCTGCAGCGCTACCTGGTCGGCGGGCTGACCGCGGGCGCGGTCAAGGGGTAGCGGGCGGGGCGGGGTCGGGCTACGGGCCGGTGACGATGACGGGCGGGGCCGAGCAGACAGTTCCCGAAGGGAACGGACTGACGTCAATCGCGATCTGGACGTTGCCGTGCAGGTCGTGCGCGTAGTTCTTGAGCCAGCTCGCGAGCGGGTCGGTGCCGCCGGGACCGGGGCCCACTGGACCGCCGCCCTTCGGGATTACGCCACCGCCGCTCATGGTGAAGTCGCAGACGTAGTCGGCCTGCTCCATCATGTCCGCCGCGATTCGCGCGTTCATGACCGAAAAGTCGACGGTCCGACGACCCTCCATCTGCCACTCGATGCGCTCAGGGCTGGTGCAGACGCCGTACGAGCGGTAGCGGCTATCCGTCGAGCCAGGGCCATGGATCACGGCCATGTGCTTGCAATCGCTCTTCACGTACCTGAACGCGCTGGTCGTGTTGCAGAAATACTTGAGGCACGGCAGCGCCGAGTTGATCGGACACACCGGATTCGACGGGCAGACGGACGGGTACGTCGGTGTGGTGGTCGTCGGGGTCGTCGGGGTGGTCACGGCACCCGACTCCTTCGCGACCGAATCATCTGTCGAGCCATCGGCGTCCATACATCCGCCCAGCACCGCAAGTCCGACCGCAGCTACCGCTAGAAAAAGCCCCTTCATCGCGCACCCCCTTGGTGATCCGGCCTAATTCCTTCGAATACCATCACATGCTCGGTCCAGCCATGGCTATCTCGCGCGAGCCAGGCTACCCGCTCGTCACGCACGGCCTGGGCGATCGGCGCTCCTGCAACCACGCGCGCGCGAACGCCGGCGAAGAACACCCCGGCGTCGGCGTCGGGGATTGGCGCGCCCGATGCGAGCACGGCGCTGGCGCCCGCCGTCACGAAGGCCACGGGAAGGTTCCAGGCTTCGTGCAGGTAGGCGGCGGTCTCGGTGGTCTCGCACGCGGCGAGCACGACCAGTGGACGTCCACGCAGCTGCACACCGCTCAGATCCTGCGCGGACAGGGTGTACTTGCCGTCGGCGTCAGGCGACAGGGCCAGCACCGAGGTATCGGCGCTCGCCGAGTTGACCAGACCATGCGCATGGATCTCGATGTCCGAGGCGGTGGCCATCTCGGCGAGCACGCGCGATGGGGTTGCCGCGGCACCCATGACTCGCACGGTCGTGCCCTCGGCGGCGCCGGACCACGCTCTCAGACGGGGGAGCCCCAGCTCGGCGGGCGGCTCGGTGTCGGCCACGATGACCCGCCTGGGTGGCGTGGCGCCAGCGAGCGTGGCGCCTCCAGCGCTGACGAAGCTCCACGCGAGATCCGGGGGCAGCACGAGTCGTCCGCTGAGAGGAGCGAACGCGATCACGTCGACGCGCTCGCAGGGCCGCAGGGCATTCACCACGTCTTCAGGGACGACCGACCTCGGATCCTCGTCGGGCACCAGCCGGCGCCGGACCTTGCCGATCGCCTGCCCGTCTGCGCCGCGAGCCGCGACGATGACCTGATCGTCGTCGTACATGACGCCGACCGCGCAGCGCGACGGGGCCTTCAGCGCTTCGGCCGCCGCGAAGAGGTCGAGCGCCGCGCCCAGCTCGCCCGCACCGGCCGCGAGGCTGATGAGCGCACGATAGGCGTACGCCTGCACCACGTCGGCGATGACGTCGTCGGCTGGCGCGGCGGCGGCGCGCTCGATGGTCTTGCGCAGGAAAGGCTCGGCAGCGGCTCGATCGCGGGCTGCGAGCAGACGGCCCTGCACGTAGTCGGTCGCGGCGAGCAAGCCCGCCGAGTCGCCGTAGGCGCCGCGCAGCGCCGCCAGGTCCGCCGTCGCCTGCGCCGCCTCGGCCTCGGTGATGCCGAAGCGCGCGAGGTCGGCGACGACCAGGATGTCCTGCAGGTCGGGGAGATCCTCGCAGCGGGGCGCCCTGCGCAGCTCCTGCAACGCGGCGTCGAAGCGAAGCTGACCGATCTCCGTGGTCGTGAGCAGCACCTGGACGAACCGCTGCTCGAAGCACCTGGCGCGCTCGTTGGGATTGAAGGCGGTGCGCCGTCCCTGCTCGCCCAGATACGCGCGAGCGAGCGAGTGATGCCCGAGGATGCTCGACGCTTGCCCGAGCTCCTGCAGCATCCGGCCCTCGTAGCTCCACTCGCCCAGGCGGCGCGCGAGCTCGAGCCCGATGACCAGGTGCTTGCGGGCGTCGAGCGGCCGGTAGAACCACTCCACCTGCGTGAGCGCGAAGTCGCGCTCGAGCTGCATGCAGCGGAACTCGACGCGGCAACGCGCGAGCACCTGGCGGAGTGCCCGATCGGCGCCGTTCGGGTCACCCGTGTCGCGCAGGTGCAGCGCTGCAGTGCGCTCGGGCATGATCTCGAACCAGGGATCGCCGCTCTCGCGCGCTGCGCTCGCGAGCTCGGCCGGACGCTCCGCGCCCAGGCTGCTGAGCAGCAGCACGCCGAGGCGGAGATCGCCGGCAGCGGCGGTCCGCGGCGCACGTGTGGTGGCCAGGAGAAGCTTCGTCGCGGCGCCTCGGTCGACGCGGTTCTCGCGCTGCCGGAGCTCGATCTCGGCGTAGGCCGCAGCGAGCGGTGCGCGGACGCTGAAATCGGCGGCAGCGACGCGCTTCACCGACTCGGAGAGCACCGTACCGCCGAAGCGCGCGTCCAGTGCCGCGGCGAGGCCGGCCAGCGCCTGCGCTCGCTCCGCCGACGGAGCCGATCGCAACGCATGGTAGAAGTACATGGGAATCGTCGCGGCATGCGCGGCGACGTCGTCATCGGGCACGGGCGTTCCATTGGCGACCAGGGCCTTGCCGGCCCGATCGGCCCGCTGCCAGCTCTCCGCGGCCGACTTGCCCTGCTCGCGCAGCTTGCCGGCACGGCTCTTCGCCTCTTCGCTCCAGCCCGGCTCGCCGCGCGCGGCGACCGCGTCGAAGGCGGCGGCGGCGGACAGCGGCAGGCCCAGGTCGCGCAGCGCGAGCGCGCGGTTCCACTGCGCCTGCGCGTGGGCCGGCTGCGCCGCGAGCGCCAGGTCGGCGCTGGCGAGCGCGGCCTCGGCGTGGCCCTGCAGGAGCGCGCGCGCGGCGCGGTCGCTGTGCGCGTCGGGCGTGTCGCCCTGCGTGGCGAGCGCGGCCTCGGCCTGGCGGTCGTCGCCGCGCAGCAAGTACGCGCCGATGAGGCCGCGCGGGTCGCCGCCGTCCTCGAGCGCGGCGAGCGTCTTGTTGGAGATGTCCTCGCGCGGGGCCGGGCCGCCGGCGCGCGGCACGTCGTAGGGGCGAAAGCGATCGCCCGCGGGCCAGGAGACGCGCGGCTCGAAGGAGCGCTCGTCGGCGAGCGCGACCAGCGTGGGCGCGTGCGCGCCGGGCGCACCGCCTCCGGAAGGGCCGCGCGTGCCGATCCAGACTGCGAACGCGGCGGCCGCGGCGAGCAGCGGCGCGGCGACGTAGGCGATGCGGCGGCGACGCGCCGCGAGGTCGGCGATGGGCGCTTCGCGGCGAGGCGGCAGCGTGGCGACCTGCGTACCGCTCGGCGCGGCCAGCTCGGCACCGAGCGCGGCGAGCTGCATCAGCTCGAGCAGGCCGCGCTCGCAGTGATCGCAGCCGGCCAGGTGGGCGCGGAAGGTCTCGGCCTCGGCGCGCGCGAGCTCACCGTCGGTGAACGCCTGCAGCTTCTCGCATTCGGGCGTCATGACGCCTCCTTCCCGGGCCCGGCCAGCAGGCGGCGCAGCTTGTCGCGTGCGCGCAGGAGGCGCGTGCCCACGGTGGCGGCCGGGATGCCGAGCTGCAGCGCGATCTCCTTGTAGGAGCGGTTCTCGAGCGCGTGCAGGCGGTAGACGTCGCGGAAGTCGGGGTCGAGGCGTTCGAGCGCGCGGCGCAGGTCCTCGGCCGTGAGCTTGGCCCACGCCGGCTCGGCCTCGGACGTCGGCTCGGGCGCGGCCAGCGGCACGTCGTCGACGTCCACGCGCAACGGCTCGCGGCGGCCGCGCCGGCAGCGATCGATGAACAGGTTGTGCATGATGGTCACGACCCAGGCGCGCGGGTTGGTGCCGGGCTCGAGCTTGTCGTAGTTGCGAAAGGCGCGCTCGAACGCGTCCTGCACGAGATCCGCGGCGTCGGCCGCGTTTCCGCACAACCGCATGGCGATCGCTCGAAGCTGCGGCGTATGTTCCGCCGCGAAGGCCTCGAAGCGCGGGTTCCGCGCCGGTGCCGCCGCCTGCCCCACCATGGCGCGAGGACGCTCCCATGCGGGCAGGGGCGAGGTCAAGGACAAGGATAGGGCGCCCACGGGAGACGAACGTCGGCGCGCGAGGATCTTCCCGACGATTTCGCCGTGATTCGTAACTATCGGGAAGCACGAGAGAACGAGGAGTCCGAAAGCGAACTGGCGGCGAGGGCGACGAGGGCCACGGCGGCGCCGGCGGGCAGGGCCAGCCACCAGGCGAGCTGGTTGCGGTGCGCCTGCAGGATGAGCTCGCCCCAGGAGGCGGTCGGGGGCGGGACGCCCAGGCCGAGGAAGCCGAGGGCGGCCTCGGCGAGGACGGCCGTGGCGAGCGTGGTGGCGGCGGCGACCGCGAGCTGCGGGGCGGCGAGCGGGAGCGCGTGCTTCGTGAGCAGGCGGAAGCGCGACGCGCCCAGGGCGCGCGCAGCCTCGGCGTGGGGCATGGCGAGCGCGCGCTCGCACGCGGCGCGGGTGAGCCGGCCGACGTCAGCGGCGCGCGGCAGCGCGATGAGCAGGGCGAGGCCGAGGAAGGACGCGCGCCCCACCAGGCCCTGCGCGGCGATGACGATCACGAGCGGCGGCAGCGCGCCGAGGACGTCGCAGACGGCGGTCAGCATGGCGCGCGCGGCGGGCCGCCCGGTGGCGAGCGTGCCGGCGGCGACGCCCGCGGCGAGCGCGAGCGCGAGCGCGGCCAGGCCGAGCAGGAGCGACGTGCGCGCGCCGTGGGCCAGGCGCGACGCGACGTCGCGGCCGACATCGTCGGTGCCAAGCCAGTGGCGCGGCGACGGCGGGCGCAGGACCTCGACGCCGGCCGACGTGCGCACCTCGGTCGGCCCGTGCGGCAGGAGCGGCGCGGCGAGCGCGACCAGCGCGACCAGCGCGAGCGCCGCGAGCGGCCAGCGCGCGCTCACGGCAGGTCCCCGAGGCGCGGATCGACACGCGGCGCGAGCGCCTCGGCCAGCAGCGAGGCGAGCACGACCAGCGCACCGATCGCGAGCGTGCCACCGACGACCACGGGCGCGTCGCCGACGGCCGCCGCGTCGAGGAGCAGGCCGCCCACGCCGGGAATGTCGAAGGCGCGCTCGACCACCGCGGCGGCGCCCAGGAAGTAGGCGACGAGGATGGGCAGGAGCGCCAGGAGCGGCGCGCGCGCCACCCCCAGCGCGTGCACCGCGAGCACGCGACCGCGCCCCGCGCCGCGCGCGCGCGCCGCCTGGGCGAACGGCGCCGCCAGCGCTTCCAGGAGCGCGGCGCGGCCGTGGCGCTGCACCACCGCCGCGGCGACCAGGCCCAGGCACGCGCCCGGCAGCAGCCAGCCGCCGTGCACCGGCGCGATCGCCCATGGCCGGCCCCAGGCGAACCCGCGCAGCGCCAGCACGCACACCCACGCCACCGGCGCGGCCAGCGCCGCCGCCGCGGCCACGGCCAGCGCTCGGTCCGTCAGGCTGCCCGGGCGCGCCGCCGCCGCCAGCGCACCCGCCAGGCCGAGCGCGAGCGCGACGATCGATGCCACCGCCGCCAGGCCGAGCGTGGCGGGCAGCGCGCCCAGCACGTGGTCGACGACCGACCGGCCGTCGCGCCAGGAGCGCCCGGGCCCGCGCACGAGCCCGGCGAGGCGCGCGCCCGGCGTGCGGCCGATCGCGCGCGTCACCGCAACGGTGTCGATCGCGCGCGCGCGCGCCGCCGCGTCGACGCGCGCGCCCTCGGCGGGCAGCATCCCGGCCACGCGCGCCGCGCGCTCGAGCGGGTCGCCCGGCGCCGCCTCCAGGCACGCCTGGCACACGATCGCGAGCACGAGGAGCGTCGCGGCGCCGCGCACCACCGCCACGACGAGGCTCCCGGCCAGGCCTGGCATCCCGGGCATCTTAGCGGCCGGCATGGCGCGGCGACCGAAAATCCGCTAGAAATCACAGCGCCTCCAGCGCGCCTTCCATACCTCCTTCGGGGCGCCTGGCGACGAGAGCCCATGACCACCTCCAAGACCGCCAAGACCGCATCCACCAGCGCCGCCGGCGTGCGCAGCGCCTTCCTCGACTATTTCCGCACCCGCGGTCACGAGGTGGTCCGCTCGTCCTCGCTCGTCCCCGACAACGATCCGACGCTCTTGTTCGCCAACGCGGGCATGAACCAGTTCAAGGACGTGTTCACCGGCCGCGAGACGCGCGCATACAAGCGCGCTGCCTCGTCGCAGAAGTGCGTGCGCGCCGGCGGCAAGCACAACGATCTCGAGAACGTGGGCTTCACCGCGCGCCACCACACCTTCTTCGAGATGCTCGGCAACTTCTCGTTCGGCGACTACTTCAAGGCCGACGCGATCGAGTGGGCGCACGGGCTCATCGTCAAGGAGCTGGGCGTCGATCCCAGCCGCCTCATGTACACGGTCTTCGGCGGCGACAAGTCGCTGCCCGGCATCTCCGCCGACACCGAGGCCGCGGGCCTGTGGAAGAAGATCGCCGGCGTCGGTGACGACCGGGTCGTCCAGCTGGGCGCCAAGGACAACTTCTGGCAGATGGGCGACGTCGGGCCCATGGGCCCGTGCTCCGAGCTGCACTACCACCAGGGCGACGATATCCCCTGCCCCGAGCCGGTCTGTCTGGGCCCGGCCTGCGACTGCGACCGCTGGCTCGAGATCTGGAACCTCGTGTTCATGCAGTACGAGCGCAAGGAGAAGGACGGCCCGCTGGCCAAGCTGCCCGCGCCGTCGGTGGACACCGGCGCCGGCCTCGAGCGCGTCACCGCCGTGGTGAACGGCTGCCGCTCGAACTACGAGACCGATCTGTTCACGCCGCTGCTCGCGCACACCGCCGAGCTCACCAAGCGCACGATCGCCAGCCCGGCGGATCTGGCGTCCTTGCGGGTGATCGCCGACCACGCGCGCACCACCGCGTTCCTGATCGCCGACGGCGTGTTCCCCGACAAGACCGGCCGCGAATACGTGCTGCGCCGCATCTTCCGGCGCGCGGTGCGCCACGGCCAGCGCCTGGGCATCGAGGACCTGTTCATGCACAGCGTGTGCGGCGTGGTCATCGACCAGATGGGCGACGTCTACCCGGAGCTGCGCGAGCGTCGCAAGCTGATCGAGCAGATCGCCCAGGAAGAGGAAGCGCGCTTCCGCCGCACCCTCGACCGCGGCCTCGAGCTGCTCGAGAACGAGTTCACGCGCATGGCGACCGCCGGCGAGCAGGTCGTGCCCGGCGCCAAGGTGTTCCAGCTCTACGACACCTTCGGCTTCCCCGCCGACCTGACGGAAGTGATCGCGCGCGAGCGCGGCCTCGGCATCGACGAGGCCAGCTTCAAGAGCGAGATGTCCGCCGCGCAGACGCGCAGCGAGTTCAAGCCCGTCGACCCCGTCGACGAGAACGTCTTCAAGGGACTCGTCGGCCAGCTGCCCGCCACCCGCTTCCTCGGCTACGAGGGCGAGGGCGTGCACGGCCGCGGCAAGGTGCTGGCGCTGGTCGTCGGCGGCAAGCCGGCGCAGGCGGCTCAGGACGGCGACAACGTCGACGTCGTGCTCGACCAGACGCCCTTCTATGCCTCGTCGGGCGGTCAGATCGGCGACACCGGCTCGCTGCTGGGCCAAAACGGCGCGTCGAGCACTGAGATCGAGATCCTCGACACCGTGAAGCCCGCGGGCGACCTGTTCGTGCTGCGCGGCAAGGTGAAGCGCGGCTCGCTGCGCGTCGGCGACGAGCTCGAGCAGCAGGTCGACACCGCCCGCCGCGACGCCATCCGCGCCAACCACTCGGCGACCCACCTGCTGCACCACGCGCTGCACCAGGTGCTGGGCGAGCACGCCACGCAGAAGGGCTCGCTGGTCGGGCCCGATCGCCTGCGCTTCGACTTCTCGCACTTCTCGCCGCTCACCGGCGACGAGAAGCAGCGCCTCGAGGATCTCGTCAACCAGGCGATCCGCAAGAACCGCGACACCGTCACCGAGGTGCTGCCCATCGAGCAGGCGAAGCAGAAGGGCGCGATGCACATGTTCGGCGAGAAGTACGGCGACAGCGTGCGCGTCGTGCACATCGGCGGCGAGTCGCTCGAGTTCTGCGGCGGCACGCACGTGCGCCGCGCCGGCGACATCGGCCTGTTCAAGATCCTGTCGGAGGCCGGCATCGCGCAGGGCGTGCGACGACTCGAGGCCACGACCGGCGCGGGCGCGCTCGACTACGTGCGCAAGCTCGAGGGCGAGCTCGGGCGCGCGAGCGAGCGGCTGAAGGGCGGCGTCTTCGAGGTCGCCGTGCGCGTCGACAAGCTGGCCACCGAGCTGCGCCTCAAGGACAAGGAGATCGCCGAGCTGCGGCAGAAGCTGGCCACCGGCGGCGGCCGCGATCTCATGAGCGACGTGCGCGACATCGGCGGCGTGAAGGTGCTGGCCCAGCGGACAGAGGTCGCCGACGCCAAGGCGCTGCGCGACGTCGGCGATCAGCTGCGCGACAAGCTCGGCTCGGGCGTGGTCGTGCTGTTCGGCGTCGCCGAGGGCAAGGTCTCGCTCCTGACCATGGTCTCCAAGGACCTCATGGGGCGCGTGCACGCGGGCAAGCTGGCGTCGGCGCTGGCGGAAATGGTCGGCGGCAAGGGCGGCGGCCGGCCCGACATGGCGCAGGCGGGCGGCACCGACGCGACCCAGGTCGACGCGGCCATCGCGCGCGCCTACGAGCTGGTCGCGAAGGCCCAGGCCCCTGCCGCCTGAGCCGCCTGAGCCGCCCGAGTCCCCGAGGCAATCCGGCTTTGACAAGTCTGCAGACCGACTGGGATAATTGGCTCCCTCTCGGGGACCTAGCGGATGTCGTCCTCTTCTGATCAGCGCAGCGGTGAGCAGCAGCCTCATGCGTCCATGCGCGTGAAGCTCAAGTACGCCGACGAGCAGACCTTCATCGAGAAGTTCGGCGCGCACGTCACCCGCAACGGCATCTTCCTGGCCACGCGCTCGCTGAAGCCGCCCGGCACGATCATCCGGTTCGAGCTGCAGCTCGCCGACGGGCGCCGCATCATGAGGGGCGAGGGCGTGGTCTCGTGGAAGCGCGATCCCGACCCGGACCAGCCGCACCGCGCACCCGGCATGGGCCTGCGCTACACCAAGCTCGACGCCGACAGCCGCGCGCTGATCGAGCGCATCGCCGCGCACCGGGCGGCGAGCGGCCAAGTCGACGAGCATGGCGACGAGGACGACGACGGCGTGCCTCAGGCGGGGCTGCAGACGGGCGAGAGCGGCGCGGTCGCATTGCCGACCACGGGCTTCGAGAGCGGCCCGGTCTCGACCATCACGGATGCGGCCGCGAACGTCGGCGGCGGCGAGCCAGCGTCCCCGCCGCACGGGATCGCGCGCGGCTCGAGCCCGGGGCTGGCGTCGGCGGGTCGGGCACCGTCGCGCGTGCTGCCGGAGCTCGCGGCGCTGGTGCCCGCCGAGGGCGAGGACGACGCCGACGTGCGCGCGCTCATCGACGAGGACGACGGCGCGCTCGACCATGTGCTCGAGCGCGCCCGCAGAATCGCGCAGGACGCGCGCGGCCCGAGCGGCACCGGCAGCAACGAGGACCAGCTGCTGCGCGCGCTCGACGCGCTGCTCACGCCCGGCCCTATCGATGCGGCGCTCGCGTCGATCGAGACCGCGTCGCAGGCGCTCGCGACCATACTGGGCGCGGCGGCGCCGGAACGCCGCCGCTTCGGCAGCGCCAGCCGCAGTGGCGGCAACCGCAGCGGCGACGTGGCCCACGAAGGCGTCGCGGCGCTCGCCGTCGCGGCGCTCGCCGAGCCCCGGCCGCTCGACCCGACTCCGCTGCCGCTCGGCCCCACGCCGACGACGCCCGCGATCTCCCGACCGATCCGGCGCACCCAGCCACCGCCGCCGCCGCCGCCGCCGCGCCGCTCGTCGCCGACGATGCCGCCGGCGGGCAGCAGCCGGCCGAGCGTCGTGCTCATGCCGTCCCTGGCCACGGCGGCGACCGACGAGGTCACGCGTGAGGTGAGCCTGGCCGCCCTCGCCGAGGCCGACGCCGCGCTGGCCACAGGCGTGCAGCACGCCCCGGAGGAGCCGCGCCACGACAGCGACGGTCGCCTCGACGGCGACTTCGGCAGCGAGGCCGGCGCCGACGCCACGGGTGTGTCGCCACCGACGCTCCTGCGCGACATCCTCGCCGACGACGTCTCGACGGGCATCGAGCTCGAGGCTGCACCCTTGCCCGCGCCGCCCGGTCGTCAGCCCGCGCCACCATCGATCGACACCGACGAGCCACACACGCGCACCGCTGCCGCCCTCGCCGCCTTCGCCCTCGAGGCCAGCGAGCTCGACGCGCTCGCCCCGGGCGCCGGCCGCGCCCGCGCCCGCCGGCACGACGAGCTTCCCGAGGACGAGGTCGACGTCGACCTCGACGGTCCGGACCTCCCCGGCAGCCGTGCCCAGGGCCACTCGAGCGACGACGACGCGGAGCAGGTGGACGACGGCGCCCTGCTCGAGATCGATCCCGACGACGACAGCGACGAGAGCGAGACCACCGGCGTCTCGGGCATCACGCCAAACCCCGGAGGCAGCGAGCCCTTCGACGATCTGAACGCGGCCCTCGACGCGGCCCTCGACCTCAAGCTCGACGGCGAGGATCTGCACGACGGCGATCGCCACGGCGATGGCCACGGCAACGACGGCGCTCGCGGCCACGACGGCCGCCTCGAGCACGATCCCGACGAGGTGCCCACCGCCGCGTCGCGCGCGCCGCTGCCCCCCGACGGCCGCCTCCCCGGTTCGAACACGTCACCGCCGAACGACGGCGGCGAGACCACCGTCGGCGAGGACGGCCAGCCCCGAAAAAGGGGCTTCTTCTCGAAGATCTTCAAGAAGTAGGGGCAGCAGGAAGTAGCCCACGGCAACTGGCGCCGGCTTCGACCGCGGCGAGCCGGGGCATGTGCGGAACCGCGCGCCGACCGCCAGCGGAGCGCCTCCGCCCCGCCTCGCCCGCCCTAGCCGCCCCGCCCCGAGCCGCCCGCGCCGGCTACAGCTCCAGCTTGGCCACGAGCTGCGTCACATTGCCGTTCCAGCCTGCGAACGTCTCCCTGACGCGCTCCGCCGGGGCGCGGCCGCTCTGCGCAACTTCCTCGATGGGCGCGAGCAGCCCTACCTCGTCGGGCGCCACGCGCGCCAACCCTTCGCGCGCGATCTGCACCAGCTCGCGCGCCAGGTCGAGCACACGCACCTTCCCCCCGCTGCCTCCGCCCCGGCCCCCGCCGCCCGCGGCGCGGAGCTCCGTACCGAGCCCGCTCCGCGGCACCTCGGCGCGCAGCGCGAGGCGTTCGTCCATCGTCAGATGCGCGGTCAGCGCCGTCGCCGCGGCACACGCGGCGTCATCGTAGAGCACGCCCTTCCAAAGAGCGGGCAGCGCCAGCGCCATCCCGTGCGTCCCGGCGTCGGCGCCGCGCATCTCGAGGTAGCCCTTCAACCGGGTCTCGGGGAAGAGCGTGGACAGGTGCAGCTGCCAGTCGGGCACGGTGGCGCGCTCGCCGGCGAAGCCGGCACGCAGGAACTTGCGGAAGGTCATGCCACCGGCGGCGCGGTAGCCCCCCCAGGCGGCGCGGTGGACGAAGAACATGGGCACGTCGAGGGCCCACTCGGTGTAGTGCTCGAACAGGCCACCCGCGCCGGCGCCAGCGGTGAAGCTGAAGGGCGGGATGCCGCAGCGATCGGGATCGGTGTCGAGCCACACCTTGGCGCGAAAGCTCTGCCAACCGGTGTCTTTGCCGTCGACGATGGGCGAGTTGGCGAACAGCGCCGTCACCAGCGAGGTGGTGCTCATTGCGGCGACGAACTTGCGGCGCGCGTCGGCCTCGTCGGCAAAGTCGAGGTTGGCCTGCACCGTCGCGGTGCGCTTCATCATGTCGAGGCCGAGCCCGCCACGCGTGGGCAGGTACTCGCGCATGATCGCGTACCGGCCCTTCGGCACCCAGGGCACGTCTTCCCGCGTGCCGAGCGGCCGGAAGCCCACCGCCAGCCAGGCGATGCCGAGCGGCGCCGACGCCGCGAGCAGCTCCTCACGGTGGCGCGTGAACTCGGCCTCGAGCTCGCGCAGGCTCGCGTGCGGCGCGCCCGAGAGCTCGGTCTGGCCACCCGGCTCGAGCGTCAGGCTCGCGCCGTCGCGCGCCAGCGCCACCACGTTGTCACCTTCGCGCGCCGACGGGTTCCAGCCGCGCTGACCGAGCGCCTCGAAGAGCGCCGCGATGCCGCGCGGACCACCGTAGGGCAGCGCCGAGCCCGGCGTGCCACCCGCGGGATCGACGATGATACCGATCTTTTCGTGCTCGCCACCGACACGCCACGCGTCGCGCGGCTTGCCCGCCGCGTGGAAGAGCTGCACGAGCTCGTGGACGCCGGCGATCGGGCGGAGGGTTCGCGACTCGTCGACGGACATCGTTGACGGAGGAATGTAGGGTGGCCCATGGTCGGCGGCAAGGGCCTCGGCCTCCATGCGCGCAATTCGTGCTAGCGTGCCTCGCGTTCGCCGCAGCCATGACCGACGACCATCGCCAGCATTTGACCACCTTCATCGCCGCGGACGCCAAGATCGGCGGCTCCATCGACGTCTCGGGTGACGTCATCGTCGCTGGCCGTGTCGACGGGCCGGTGCGTGCCGCGGGCCGCGTCGTCGTGCGCGCGGGCGGTTCCATCACCGCCGAGCTGCGCGCGTTCAGCGTGCGCATAGAAGGTGCCGTGATCGGGAACGTTCTCGCCATCGACCGCATCGAAGTGGCGGCCGGCGCGCGCGTCGTCGGTGACCTGCGCGCCCCCGTCATCGAGCTCGACCCCGGCGCCGCGATCCAGGGTCGCATCGATCAGCGCATGCTGCCCGCCGAGTCCCTGCCCGTCGACAGCCGCCCCACGCTCAAGCTGGCCCGGCCGATGCGCCGGCCCAGTGCTCCGAAATCGGAGGAAGGAGAAGGATGACCGTCTCGCTCCCGCACAGCTCGTTCGCCACCCAGCGCGCGCGCCTCCTCGACCTCATGCGCACCCTCTCCTTCGAGCAACGCAACGTCACGCTGTCCTCGGGCAAGGTCTCCGACTTCTACGTCGACTCCAAGCAGACCGTGCTCAGCGCCGAGGGCCACTTCCTGTGCGGCCAGCTCTTCCTCGCGCTCATCGAGGAGCACGCGCCCGAGGCCGAGGCGGTCGGCGGCCTGACCATGGGCGCCGATCCGCTGGCCAGCGCGGTCGCGACCATCTCCTTCATCGCCGGGCGGCCACGCGCCGCCTTCTACGTGCGCAAGGAGCCCAAGGGCCACGGCACGCAGAAGTTCATCGAGGGCGAGAAGCTCCTGCGCGCGGGCATGCCGGTCGTGATCGTCGAGGACGTCATCACCACCGGCGCATCGACGCTGCGCGCCATCGAGCGCGCCCGCCTCCACGATCTGAAGGTGCTGCGCGTGATCGCGCTCGTCGACCGCGAGGAAGAAGGCGGCCGCGCCGCGGTCGAGAAAGAGGCGCCGGTCACGGCCCTGTTCAGCAAGCGCGACTTCATGGGCCATGGATAGCTGCCCGACCAGGTTCCGTGGCAGATTGGAAGCGATGCGGAACGCGCTCCTCGCCTTGGCTCTGGCTGTGCTGGCCACCGGCGCCGCGTGCGCCGCGTCGCCGCCGGCCGTGGATCTCTCCGGCGCCTGGCCCGAGGCGCCCGCCGACTACGGCGACGCGTACGAACGCTGGACGCGCAAGAGCACCATGCACAACGGCCTCGACCACGTCGCGTCGGTCTCGGTCACCGCGCTGTCGCCCGATTTCCGCACCGCTTACGTGGCCGAGCGCGCGCGGCGCACGCGCATGCCAGCCAACGAGCGCGAAGCGCTGCTCGCCGCCGAGCGGGCCGCGAGCGCCGACGTCGTCGAGTTCGAGATCCTCATCGCCACCAACCGCCACGACTGGAACGACCTGGCCAAGGGGCTGCGCTCCATGTGGCGCATCGCGCTCGTCGGTGACGACGGCCGCGAGGTGCTGCCGACCAAGATCACCTCCGACCGGCGCGTGCGCGCCGAGATCGCCACCTGGTTCGACGACCTGGGCCCCTTCTACAAGGCCTACGTGGTCACGTTCCCGCGCGTCGCCGCCGACGGCAAGCCGATCGTGACCGAGAGCTCGACGCGCATGTCGCTGAAGATCGGCAGCGCCGTCGGCGCCACCGAGCTGACCTGGTCGGAGTAAGCGCGGGGCGCGAGCCGCCGCGCCCTACTCCACCGTCACGACGCGCCGCCCCGGACGCACGCGCAGCCGTGCGCAGGCCGAGCGGCCGCCAGTCCCCGCCGGGCAGCTCGAGCACCGAGACCGCGAGCGGGAGCCGCGGCGGGTCGGCCACGACCGGCGCGCCGCGCGCGCCACGCGCCCTACCCCATCCCGAACTTCGACAGCTTCTTGTGCAGCCCCTCGCGGGTGATGCCCAGGGTCTCCGCGGTGCGCGTCTTGTTGTTCTGGTGGTCGCGCAGCGCCTCGGTGAGCAGCCAGCGCTCGACCTGATCCATCATGTCCTTGAGCGTGCCCTTCTTGGGCGCGATGCGCGCGAGCGTGCCCTCGACCTTGCGGATCTGCGGCGACAGGTGCTCGGGCTCGAGGAACGCCTCGGCATCCGACTGGATCACCAGGCGCTGCACTTCGTTCTCGAGCTCGCGGATGTTGCCCGGCCAGGCGTACGCGCACATGGCGTCGAGCGTGGCCTGCGCGAGCCCGGCGATGGGCTTCCTGTACTCCTGCGTGTACTTGCGCAGGAAGTGGGCGGCCAGGAGCGGGATGTCGCCCTGGCGCTCGCGCAGCGGCGGCAGCCGGATCGGGAAGACCATCAGCCGGTAGAAGAGATCCTGGCGGAACGCGCCCTTCTGCACCTCGGCGGCGAGGTTGCGGTTGGTCGCGCAGATGATGCGCACGTCGACCTGCTTCTCGACCGCACCACCGACGGGGCGCACGGTGCCCTCCTGGAGCGCGCGCAGGAGCTTGGCCTGCAGGCCCAGGGACATCTCGCCGATCTCGTCGAGGAAGAGCGTGCCGCCGTCGGCGAGCTCGAAGAGCCCCTTCTTGTCGTGGTCGGCGCCGGTGAACGAGCCCTTCTTGTGGCCGAAGAGCTCGCTCTCGAGCAGCGACTCGGGCAGGGCGGCGCAGTTCTGCGGCACGAACAGCTTGTCGCGCCGGCGACCCTGGTAGTGCACCGCCGAGGCGATGAGCTCCTTGCCGGTGCCGGTCTCGCCGTCGATGCAGACGGTGGCGCGGGTGTCGATCACCTTGTCGAGTTGCGTCATCACCTGGCGCATCGCGCTCGACTCGCCGATGATGTCGCCGATCTTCTTGGGCCCCGCGCGGTCCTTGAGGTACTTGTTCTCGCCGCGCAGCCGCTCCTCGGCGAGGCGCAGGCGCTGCACCAGCATGGCGTTGTCGAGGGCGAGCGCGGCCTGCGCGCCCAGCACCATGAGGAAGTCGAGATCGCGCGGCTGGAACATGCCCGGCGAGGCTCGATTGTCGACCTGGATCACGCCGCGGATCTTCTCGCCGTGCCACAGCGGCGCCGCCAAGGTCGAGCGGATGCGCCCGGCGATGATCGACTCCGACGCGCCCATCTCCTCGGCGGCGTCGGCCACGTGCACCGCGGCGCGCTCGGCGAGCACGCGGCGCAGCACGGTGCGGCTGGCGCGCAGCGGCACGTCGCCGCCGGCGGTCGCGGCGCGGCCGCGCTCGCGCACCATCGCGACGGTGAAGCGTTCCTCGTCGGCGCCCTCGCGCATCCACAGCGCCACGTGGGTGACCTTGGGCAGGAGCTCGAAGACCGCCTCGGTGAGCGCCTCCATGGTGTCGACCAGCTCGACGCGGCGCGCCAGCCGCTGGCTGGCCTTGAGCAGCACCTGCGCGAACGCCGGGTCGCGCTCGAGCTTCTCGGTGACCACGGGCAGCTCGGTGAGCGGCCTGGTCTCGAGCACGCGCGTCTCGGGCATCGGCCGCGTCGACGCCGGCAGACGCACCGCGATGACCACCGGCGCCTTGGGATCGCCGAGCATGAGCTTGTCGCCGTCGTGCAGCGTGACCTCGTACTGCGAGGCCGCGTCCACGACGATGACGCGCTCGCCGCGCTGAACGGACGATCCGTTCGTCGAGCGCAGATCGCGGTAGATCACCTGGTCCTCTTCCTGGAACAGCTGACCGTGCTCGTTCGAGAGATGGTAGTCGGAGAGCGGCAGCTGGTTGGTCTCGGCGCGCCCGATGGTGAATGCGGCGACGTCGAACTCGAAAACCTGACCAGCAACGCTACCTTGCAAGATCTGAAGTGTGATCACCCGGGCATTCCTCTGCGCGCCGCCGCGACGGCCGCCAGTATACCGCAGGGAAACGAACCGAAAAACTCCGGTCGCTGGAGCGGTACGAGGGGCTATACTACCGGACTCTCTCGTCATGTCGCGGGCTTCCCGGATCATCGTCGCTGATGCCGATACCAAAAACGCCGGCTTGCTGGCGTTCGGCTTCGAGCGAGAAGGCATATCGCCCGTGGTGGCCCACGCGGCTGCTGACATCGCGCGTCTGGCGCTGACGGGCGATGTCGACGGCGTCGTGCTCTCCATGTCGCCGGGCGTGGGCGTCGATGCGGTGAAGGCCCTGCGGGCGGGCGGGCCCTCGGTAGCCCGGCTGCCCATCCTGGCGCTCGGGGACAGTCGCGCGCGCACCGATCTGCTGGCCGCGGGAGCGACCGACTTCCTGCCCCGACCGAACTTCGTCCGCGACGTGGTCACGCTGGCGCGCTTCCACAGCATGCGCAAGGCCAACTCCGCGACCATGTGGAGCGGAGAGCTGCATGATTTCGCGGGGATCTTCTACCTCATCCGCGCGATCTCGAGCGTGCAGCGCACCGGCGTCCTGACCATCGTCCGGTCGCTGCGCCGCGCCGAGCTGCGCTTCTTCGAGGGCGAGGTCACCTCGGCACAGCTCGGCGCCCTGCACGGCCTCGCGGCCCTGCACCAGCTGCTGCTGTGGACCGAGGGCAAGCTCGACTTCCGTCAGGAAGTGGTCGTCCGGCGGCAGCAGATCCCGCTCGCACCCGCCGAGCTGATCGACGATCTCGGCCGCTTCCTGCGCGACTTCCACGAGCTGGCGCCCGAGCTGTCGCCGGGCGTGGTGCTCGAGCAGGACCTGCGACGCGTCGCCGAGTGCGTCGACAAGATCCCCAAGGAAGTGAACCCGGTGCTCCGCCTGTTCGACGGCGCACGCATGCTGTCAGATGTGGTCGAGGACTCGCCGTTCCGCGTGTTCGAGACCGCCAAGATCGCGGCGCGGCTGTGCAAGCTGGGCGCGATCAAGCCGGTCGTGCGCGCGCGGACCGGCGCCGGGTCGCACTCGGCGCTCAAGGTGGACGACTGGCTGGTCGGCTCGACGCCGCCCGCGGGCGTACCGGCGCTGATGACGACGCGAGAGAGTGAGCCGGTCGGCTCCCGGCCGGGCGAACCCATGAGCCCGCCCGAGGCCGCGAGCGCCGCCGGCGCGGCGGCCAGCGCGAGCAGCGTGGCGGCCGCGCGACAGAAGAAGAAGGCCAAGAAGGACCGCGAACGCGAGCAGGGGCGCGACAACCGCCCCACCGATCCGCCCGGCGCGAGCAGTGCGGCGGCTGGCGCGAGCCGTGCGGCGGCTGATGCGAGCGCGGGCGACGCGGCGACGGCGGACTCGTCGGTCGACTGGGGTCGACTCCCGGGCGCGGCCAGCTCGGTCTGGGACCTGCCCGGCTACGCGCCGGTGGTGCCGTCGCAGGTCGTGACCGGCGAGATCAGCTCGGCGGCAGTGACCCGGCCTTCGCCCGACGTGAACCTGGCCGCGGCCGGCAAGGTCGTCGCACAGGACCTGCAGGCCGCGGTGCAGGGGGTGGTGCGCAGCGCCAGTGTCACGACCCCGCCGCCCCCGGTGTCGCACGAATCCAAGGTCATGATCGACTCGGGCGGTGCGCCCGTGCCGTCGGTGATCGTGCGCACGACGCCGGTGCCAGGGGCGGTGCCGGCGCCGCACACGCCGCCGGCCATCACCGGGACCGCGCGCGAGCGGGTCGACGAGATCTCGTCGCCGGTGCCCCGCGCCATCGAGTCGGCGCCGGTGCCGCGCGCCATCGAGATCACGGTCGCGCGCGCCACCCAGCCGGGCCCCGCGCCGGCGCCGGTGCCACACCCGCCGCAGGTGCTGGGCACGCCCGCACCACGCAAGTCGGTGCCGCCGGTGATCACGGTCCTGCCGGCCGACCCCGTGGTCACCATGCCGGAGCACGAGTCGGTGGCCGCCACGGCCGTGGCTGTGGAGCCCGCGGTCGCGCCCGCACCCGTCGGGGCACCCATCGAGGCGGCCGTGGTCGTCTCGCCGGTCGTGTTTGCGCCCGTGACGGTGGCTGCCGTCGTCGCAGCGGCGCCGGCACCGGCTCCGACCGCTGACCAGGAAGCCAGGTCCGACGGTGGCATCGTCTCCGGCGAGCTGTCCGGGATGATCGACGCCCGCGCCACGGTGCACGAGACGCAAGGGCCCGAGTACGCCGAGAAGATCGTCGTGATCGAGGCCGAGTTCGATCCGCCGAGCCCGAGCATGGAGATGGCGGCCGAGCCGCCGCCGCCCGACGTCTACATCCAGGCCGCCGAGAGCGCCGCCGCCGCCGCCGCCGCCGCCCTGGCCGTCTCTGCCGCGCCGATCATCTCGACGCCGAGCGTGTACGGCACCATGCTGCCCAGCATCGCCGACGAGGAGCCGTCGTCACCTGCGGCCCCGATGCCGAGCTTCCTGCGCGAGCCCGCGGCCGCGCCGGTCGTCGAGCCCGCCGCGGTGCCCGCCGCGGTCGTCACCGCCATGCCGTCGGCGCCGACGCTGGCGATGACCGGTGCACCGCCGCCTGCCGCCGTCGCAGCGCCGCCGCCTGCCGCCGTCGCCGCACCGCCGCCCGCCGTCCTGGCCTCCTCCGCGAGCGCCGCGAGCGCCGCCGATGCCGCGCGCAGCGCCGCCGACGCCGCCCAGGCCGCCGCGCGCGCCGTCTCGTTCGATGCCATCGACGAGGAGTTCTTCAACCAGGAGCACCAGTTCGCGACCGCGAAGGCCGGGCCGACCGAGAGCTTCGACGATCTCGATGGCGGCTACGCGCCCCCGCCAAAGGCTGGCTTCTGGCGCCGTCTCATCGGCGGTGCGCCGCCGCCGCCGCAGCGGCGCCGCCGGCCTACCACCGTGCCACCGCCAGGATCGGCCCGTACGACCGGCCCGCAGAACGTGCAGCGCACCACCGGCCCGCAGCCCGTGCAGCGTCCGACCGGTCCGCAGCGCACCACCGGCCCGCAAAAAATCGTGGGCCCGGGTGGCAAGCTGGGCGGCAACAAGCCGTCGAACGGCGGCAAGCCGAGCGGCAACAAATCCGGCAAGAAGCGCTGACGCGCTCGAGCGCTACCGCCCGGTTGAGTAGATGGTGGAGCTGATCGAGTGCGGCGGGCGCGGAGAGCAGCGGGCGCGCCGCGCGCTCACTTGCCCTTGGTAGCGATCGCGAGCTTGGACAGACCCGAGCGCTTGGCGCGCTCCATGACGCCGACGACCGTGCCGTGGTTGATGCCCTCGTCGGCCTCGATGATCACCTGGGTCAGCGGATCGCGCGCGAACGCGCTCTGGAAGACGCCCTCCAGGTTCTCGATCGGCGTCGCCTGACCCTGTACCAGGATCTGTCCAGCGCCGGTGATCGACACGACGATCGACTTGGCGCCGGGATCGATCTCCGACTGCGCGCCCTTGGGCAGGTTCACCTTCACGCCCGCGCGCGACGCGGTCTCGACCATGACGCTCGACGAGACCATGAAGATGATCAGTAGCACCAGGAAGATGTCGGTGAGCGGCGTGATGTTGATCTCGGCGAAGATGGCGCCATCGCCGCTGTGATCGTCGTCGGGGAGCTTGCCGAGCGCCACGCTACGCGTCCTTCTCTTTGGCGACCTGAGCCGCGCCGGCCGGGGCCGCGACCGCGGCCTCGGCGCTGCGCGGCAGCACCTCGAGGAACTCCTCGCAGTGCAGCTTGAACTCGATCGCCACGCGCGCGAGGTGCTGGTTGAAATAGTTGTAGATGACCACCGCCTCGACGGCGACCAGGATGCCGGCCGCGGTGGCGACAAGGGCCTCGGCGATCGGCTTGCCGACCACGGTGATCGACACGTTGCCCGACGACGAGATGCTGTTGAACGCGTCCATGATGCCGACGACCGTGCCGAAGAGGCCCACGAACGGCGCCAGCGCACCGATGGTGCCCAGGATCCACAGGCGCGTCTTGAGGTTCAAGTTCAGCTTCTGCCGCTCGCGGTCGACGCCGTTCTCGAGCACGTCGCGGGTGCCCCGGCCCATGCGCTCGAAGCCGACCAGGAACACCTCGGCCAGCGGCGAGCGCGTGCGCTCGCACGCGGCGCGCGCCTCGGCGACGGCACCGCGTGACAGGCAGCGCACCACCGTCTGCGTGAGCACCTTGGCCTGCTGCCGCAGCGACCAGATGGCCGACGCACGTTCGAGTCCGACGCCGAGCGCCAGGATCGACGACGCGATGATGAACCACATCGGCAATCCGCCGTCTACGATGATGTCCCAGAGCGATTGATTCATCGGACCAGAGTCTCCTATTCCGCCGACGGGAGCGCGGCGGGCTGGGTCAGTATAGATGATCGACGGGGCATGAGCCGCCAGGGTTGCCCGTCGGGACGGGAGCTACGGCGCGAACGGCGCGCTGTAGCCCCCGCCATCGAAGTCGATCAAAACGGGTGCGCTGAACGCCGCGGCCGGGATGCCGACGCCCACGAGAGCCGCCGCGATGGCGTTGCCGTTGCCCGAAACCAGCGTATCCACGTTGCTTTCGCTGATGGCGCCGTTGGTCATCACGGGGAACACGGCGCTGTTGCCGCGCACGCGCACGACCACCCAGGCGTCGTCGCCCATGGTGCCGGCCCGCTGCGGTACATCAGCCGCACTGAGCGCCAGTGTCACGGTCGCGGTCTTGCGCTGGTAGCCGGTCGCACCCGGCACCGCCTCGGAGGTCACGTTCATGGTCTGGGCGCCGCCGAACGGCGCGGTCTTGCACTTGTCGGTCGCCGACAGCTCGTTCTGCGGCCGCGAGGTGAAGCACGCGACCGGCGTGAGCGCGCTGGGCCCGGTGCCGGGACCGTCGTAGGTCGCGTTGGCGAAGATCTCGATGGTGTCGAAGTCCATCCAGTCGGGGCTCGTCGCCGTGATCGTGAACGTCACCGCGCCGCCCGGCGCGGCCGGCGCCACGGTGCGCCCGATCGCCGGCTGCCCGCCGACCTGCACCGCCAGCATGGGCCCGTTCGACACCACGATGTCCTTGGGTGCGCCGCCGGTCGACAGGATGGTCGCGTAGATATCGTCGTCGACGCCGCCCTTGATCGCGGTGCTCGAGTCGTCGGTCACGCGAACCAGCGAGCGCGGCATCCCGGCGGCGTCGTTGTCGCGCGTGTGGGTGTCGGAGTTGCCGATCGGCGCGAGGTACTTGCCGAAGCTCAGGAAGTTCATCCAGTCGCGCATCACCAGGTCGAGCGAGACCACCTCGCGTACGCCGTCGCCGTCGGTGTCCTCGATCTTGAAGCCGTTCCAGACCTCGAGCGCGTCGAAGTCGGGGCTGAAGATGCGCGTCGGATCCGACAGGCGGAGGTAGTCGAAGGGCACCGGCTGCTTGTCGGCGATGCCGGCGAACGAGCGCGCCACGAAGTCGAAGGACAGCCCGGCCACGTCGAAGTACGACTGGAAGCCGGTGAAGCCGCTGGTCGCGCGCGGGTGGTTCACCTGCACCACCTGGGCGCCGCGCGCGCGCAGCCGCGACCACAGCTCCGGCGGCAGGAGCGAGAAGCCGTCGAGCCCGCGCGCCCAGTCGACCGCCCCGTGGGTCGGGTCATCGTTCGCCAGCTCGAGCGGGAACGCAATGAAGTGGCCGTACGCGAACGGCGTCGATTCGATGCCGACGACCGCGTCGACCTGGTCGCGCAGGCCGGCCTCGTCGATGAGCGGATCGTAATCTGACAGGAAGTCGTGATCGGTCGAGGCGAAGAACTCGATGCCCTCGGCGACCAGCGTGGCGAGCCGCTTGGCGAAGGGCACCGGTGAGTCGGGTGAGCCGAGGGCGTGCTGGTGGAACTCGGTGGCGATGTAGCCGGTGGTGTCGACGACGCGCGCGAGCTCGAGCGTGATCTCGCCCTGCTCGCCCGCCGTCGGCGAGATGATCTGCGACGCGATCGACCACTCGGGGCCGCGCGACGCGATGACGCGGTACGGGCCACCCGCGGGCAGCTCGAGCGCGTCGTCGACGGGATCGCCGACCGCGAGCGGCACGGTGGTGCCGTATACGGCGTGCGCCAGGCGCACGACGAAGGGGAGCAGATCGTAGACGTCGTGGACGCGCTTGTCGGGCAGCGCCGGGTGCCGGCCGACCACGGTGATCTTGGCCGGGATGGGCTTGCCGGTCGCCTGGTCGACGACGGTGAAGTCGAAGCGCGCCGGATCGGGCAGCTCGAGCGTCGCTTCCGTCGCCTGGGCGGCCACGGTCAGCGCGACCACGGGGCCGCGCGCGACGTTGCGGACGTCGGCGCGCAGGAGATACGCGCCCGGCGGCAGCGCGCCCTCGAACTGCCCGGCGGCGTCGGCGTCGAAGTAGGTGACGACCTCGTCGAGCGGATCGATCTGGCCGTTGCCCTCGGCGTCCTTGTACACGCCGACGCGCGCGTCGGCGCCCGGGCGACCCGACGGATCCCAGCTGACCTGGCCGCTCACCGGGGTGACCGCGGCCGCGCCGTTCACGCGCGTCTGGTACTGCACGTCGACGTCGTTGGCGTCGTTGCCGACGACGAGATCCAGACGGTGGGTGAGGCCCGCGGCGACCGGCAGGTGCAGGTAGAAGCTCTCGGGCTGCAGGAGATCCAGGAAGGTCTCGCCGCCGAAGACGACGATCGACACGCCGGCGATGAACACGGTCGCGTTGCCGGTCGCCGCGTCGGGGTGTACCGGCGTGATGCCGTAGGCGACGCGGGGGCCCTGGAAGACCGTGTACTTCACCGGCGTGGGGTCGCCCGCCGAGAGCAGGGCCTCGATGCCGGCGCGGTCGAAGCCGACCTTGGGCGCGAAGCCCTCGACGTCGCCGCCGGTGTCGTTGAGCGCGCCGAACGGGCCATCCACCGGGAAGTCGCCGCCGTTGAACAGCGTCCACGCGATCTCGAGCGTGTCCGAGCCCGGGCGCAACGTGTACGTGGTGGCGCACTCGACGCCGTCCTCTATGTTGGGATCCTGATCGCCGGGCACGTTGAAGATGCCGATACCCTGCATGTTCACGTAGTCGCTGATGTCGGCCTTGCCGCGCGCGCGCACCACCGCCGGGCCGCCGCCCGCGCCATCGAGGAGCACCTCGACGCGATCGTGGGCGCACGTGCGGCCGAGCACGTAGATGAAGCTGATCTCGCCCAGGTGATCCTCGGCGGCGGGCGTGCCACCTTCGGCGAGTGGCACCGCGTCGACGACGTTGCCGCCCCAGGGCACCACGCCGATGAAACGTGCCGGGCCCTGGATGGCGAACGACGCCTTGTCGTTACGCATGAAGTAGTCACCGATGAGGCCGGAGCGCGCCGGGCCGTCCACCAGCTGGGCAGCGGTCGCGATCTGGCCGGCGAAGACGCTCTGCGCCGTGCCGTCGGGGGTCGGGACGGCGGGCAGGAAGTCGTCGAGCCCGGGCGCGCGCGCGTCGTCGTCGTCGTCACAGCCAGGGGCGAATGCGAGCATCGCGGCCGCGGCGCCGCTCGTGAGCAAGCAGGTGAATCTCATTCGATATTCCTCCCACGCCGGGGTCTGAAGCGATTCAGATACATTATCGTCTCGATGATAAAGCAAAACCGTCTCATAGGGCCGGTTAGGATCCGCCTCGTGCGTCTCCTCACGGCCTTCCCGGCGGCTCGGCTCGCGGCCCTCGGCTCGACGGTGATCGCTTCGGTGATCGCTTCGGTGATCGCATCGGGTATCGCTCCAGCCATCGCATCGGCCGGTGAGGTGCCGGCAGTCGACGTGGGCTTCTACGTACAGCCCCAGTTCAAGGCTCGCGAGAACGTACGACGAGCAGGGCGGCTTCTTCGACCATGTGCCGCCGCCCAGCGTGCCCGATGATCGAGCGGCCGAGGGCTTCGATCAGCTCGGCTTCCGGGTGCCGACGATCGTTGCCGGGCCCTACGTGAAGCAGGGCTTCGTGAGCTCGACCGTCTACAACCACGCGTCGGTGGTGCGGCACATCTCCAAGATGTTCGGCCTGCAGCCGCTGGGCCTGCGCGACGAGATGTCCGCTGACCTCGAGGACTGCATCGACCAGGAGCGCCTGGCCGCAGGTGATCCGGCGGCGCCGCCCGAGCTGCCCATGATCATCGTCGACGAGTCGACGATCGACGACGCTTGTCGCACGACCAGCGCGCGCTACCAGGGCTACCGGAAGTCGGAGATCGAGGAGCTCGCCGACACCGGCTACTTCGGCGAGTACGACCTGCGCAAGCAGCTGCCCGAGACGCTCCGCCTGGTCGCGAACCAGCTGACCAAGCACGGCAAGGGCGGCTACCGGCGCGGCAGGTAGCGCGCGGGGTGTAACATGGTGGCGTGGCAGGAGCGGGAGGGCGCTGGGATCAAGGGCTGGTGCGGTTCGACTCGGTAGCCGAGTTCGAGCACGAGTTCGAGGGTTTCATCTGCAAGGGCGCCGTACGCGTCGAGGTGGTGGAGGGCCTGCCTGCCCCGCTCGAGCCGTTCGACTTCCAGCTCGCGTCACCCGCGGGTGGGCTGGTGCCGCTGCGCGGCATGATCGTCTCGCAGCACGGCGGCGTGGCGCTGGTGCAGATCCTCGAGTTCACCTCGGCGGTGGTGGCGACCATCCGCGCGAGCGGCGCAAAGACGCGCACGCTGCCGCGCCCGACGCCGTCGGGGCTCGAGACCGTGCCGGCGACAGCGCCGCCCACGGCCGCCACGCCGCTGCTCGGGGGCACGCCGCCGCTCCTGGCCATGCGCCTCTCGGCCGTGCGCAACGCGGCGGGCACGACCCGCCCGCCGGCGACGCAGGATCCACGCTCGACGCTCCTGCCCTCGGTCGGGCCCGAGGAGCTGCTCGCTGCCTCGCTGGACGCGCCCCTACCCAAGCCTTCGCAGACCGGCGTCTTCCCCATCGTGGGCGCGCCGGCGTCCGGGCCGCTCGAGGGTGCGCTGGTGAACCCGTCCGGCCTGGACGGCCTGCTGCAGCTGCCGCTCGGTCCGATCGCCGCGGTGCGCGACCTCGCGGCGGTGTCCACGGTCGGGCTGCTGCGCTTCCTGGGCGCACGGCGCGTCTCGGGGTTCCTCAAGCTCACCGGCGACGCCGGCGGCGAGCGCAAGCTCGGCCTCGAGCGCGGCTCCTTCCTGCTCTCGCCGCAGGAGCGCGAGGCGCTGCGGCCGGTCTTCCAGTGGCCGACTGGCCGCTACACGTTCGAGCCCGGCGTGCCCGAGCACGCGCCGCACCGGCTCACCGTCTCGGCGTGGCGCCTGGTGCTCGACGCCGCGAAGCTGGTGATCCGCGACGCACGCCCCGACGAGATGAGCCGGCGCATAGACCCGGCCCAGGCGGTGCGCCTGACCGCCGCGTTCACCGAGCGCGCGCGCACGCTCGATCTCACGGCGCCCGAGGAGCGCATCGTGCGCCGCGACTTCGACGGCCGCCTCAGCCTGCGCGAGATCTACAAGCTGGGCGCGATGGCCGAGCTGAACGTGCAGCGCCTGGTCTTCCTGCTCACGGTGCTCGGGCTCGGCGAGCTGGTCGTGCCCGAGGGTGGCGCGCCCAGCAGCGCCAGCGACGAGGTCCGCCTGCACTACGACCGGCTGGTGGCGGGCGATCTGTTCGCCGCGCTCGGCATGCACTGGAGCGATCCGCCTGAGCGCGTGCCGCAGGCGCTCGAGGCCACGCGCCGGCGCTACGGCACCGGGTCGCCGGCGGCCGCGACGTCGCCCGAGTACGCGGTCAAGCTGGTCGAGCTGGCCGAGCGTGCCTACCGCAAGCTCACCGATCGCGCCGGCCGCCGCGCCTACCGCGACGAGCTGGGCGTCGACGTGCGCCTCGCCGCCGACCTGCTCGTGGCGCAGGTGCCGCTCTGCAAGGCGCGCGGCGAGTACCGCAAGGCGTACGAGCTCATGAGCGCGGCCTGCGACCTGTTCGACGCGCCCGCCTGGGAGCGGATGCGCACCGAGCTGGCGACCGCGAAGCCGCCGACGTAGGCGCGCCCAGAAACTGCAGGCTAGTCGCGGCGCCGCCGCCAGGTGCGCGAGAACAGGTTCAGCAGCACGAGCAGCACGACCGCGCCGATGACCGACATGAGGAAGCCGCCCGCGCCCCGCTGCGGCAGGTGGAACGCCTGCGCCAGCGCGCCGCCCGCCACCGAGCCGGCGATGCCGAACAGCGAGGTCATGAAGAAGCCGCGCGGCCCGCCTCCGCTGGTGACCATGCGCGCGACCAGTCCGACGATGAAGCCCACGACCAACCACGAGAGGACGGCGAACATGAGCGTCAACATAAGGCCCTCCGGCGCGGGTGCAAGAGCAGCGTGGGCCTTACGGGGCGAGCCGCCCGGCGCGAAAGCGCCGCTACCGCCCGCCGAAGCCGCGGAAGAACATGAAGACCGCGCCGATGAGCAGGATCGCCAGGACGAACACCCAGAGCTTGCCGCGTACACCGCTGCCAGCGCTGCCGCCGCTCGTGCCGCCGCCGCCGCTCGATCGCGTGGCCTTCTGGATGCCGCTGCGCATGCCCATGAGCAGCCCGCCACCTTTTTTCTTGGTCTTCACGCCGCCGCCTCCCCCACCGCGCCCGCCTCTTCGTTTGCGTCCCACGCCTCGAAATCTACTCCGAGACCGCCAGGCCGTCGACGAGCCAGGTGCGCAGCGCCGGTACGACCTCGCGCTTCCAGGCCGGCCGCAGCCGCTCGCGCATGAAGGTAGCGAACGCCGTGCGCACCATCTGGTCCAGCTCCTCGAGCAGGGTGAGCCGCTCGGTGAAGCGCTCGTCGAAGCCTTCGCCCGGGTCGGACGCGTCGTCGTCGCCCTTGCCCTTGCCGCGCTTGCCGGCGCTCTTGCCGCCCTTGGCGTTGCCGCCGCGCGCGCCCGGGGCTTCCTTGAGCAGCGCGGGCAGCTTGACGCTGCGCAGGTCGAGCGTCTCGCCGATGAGCGTGAAGCGCCACTCGAGCTCGCCGCGGGTGACACGCATCTCGGCCTCGCGCAGCGTATGCCCGCTGCCGATGGCGGCGCGTGCCTCGGCGCCGTAGGCCGGCGAGCTGCCCTTGAGCACGAGATCCGTCGCGAACCCGAGCGGCGCGCCCAGACGCACGCGTCCGCCGAAGGCGACCGAGAACTCCTCGCCGCGCGCGCCGAAGTCGCCCTCGCCGGCGTCGACGCGCCACAGCAGCCACGTCATGAACTCGCGGCCCAGGTAGGCGAAGTCCTGGACGTCGTCGGTCTCGGTTACTGCTTGCTTGATCTCAGGCATCGTCGAACCTCACTGACTCCACACCGCTGTCGTCGCCCTCGTTGTCGCTGTCGTTGCCGAAGCCGTGCTCGCCGTCCTCGCCCGCGATCGGGCGACCCGGCATGCCCGCGAAGCCGAACGCCAGCTCGGGCGTGGGCGCGAGCGCCGCGGGCAGCCGGCCACCTTCGGCGGCGATCACGCCCGGGCCGCACGGTACGAGCTCGAGGCCGAAGGTCTTGCCGAAGAGCTCGACCAGCAGCTCGTTCGCGCCCTTCGAGTGCGCGAAGAACAACGCACGCCCCTCTTCGACCTGCCAGACGAGGTCATAGGCCTTGGTGCTGGGGAAGGCGCGCGAGCGCAGGCTCTTCACGACCCAGTCCTTGGCTTCCTGCTTCTCGCGCTTGCCCGGCTTGTGCCCGAGCCCGCGCAGCTTCTCGGCGACCAGCCGCTTGACCACCGCCCCGGGCGGTCGGAGCGTGTCGACGCGCAGCGCCAGCAAGAGCGCGCCGTCCACGAAGATCGACTCGGAGGCGAGCTCGAGGTTCTCGGGATCCTCGGCCTGCGCCCAGCCGTGCGCGCGCTCGACGTCGGAGGCGGGATCGATCGGGATGATGGCGTGCGCGCGCACACCCTTGACGAGACGCGACTTCTCCGCCGGCGGTTTGCCCCGCACGACGTAGCGACGCACCGTGACGCTGCCCTTGAGTGCACCCATGAGGACGCCTTGTGTAGCAGGGGCCTCTGACAGACGCGCCGCGCGAACGCGCGCCGCGCGAACGCGCGCCGCGCGAACGCGTGCCGCGCGAACGCGTGCCGCGCGAAGCCGTGCTACAGCGACAGCCCGACGCGGCGGCGCGCGTCGAGGCAGTTCTTCGAGCCGCGCGTGAACTCGCGGCAGGTGCGCGGCCGATCGTCGTAGATGTTGCACGCATACCCCTCGTGCGGCGTGCGGCCGCCGGTGAGCGCGGCGCAGCGTTCGCGGTCGCGGCGCAGCTCGAGGTACGTGTCGTGGACGACGACCATGTGCGGGTGGCGCTTGATGACCGGCTCGCGGCGCGAGATCTCGACCGAGTGGTAGGCCTCGCGGCAGCACGCACCGCAGGTGAGGCAGTCGAGCTCAGCGGCGGGCTCGAAGCGCGTGCACGCGGGCCACGTGGGATCGAGGCGCGCGTGCGCGGCGTGGTAGCAACGCTGCGCGGCGCGCGAGCCGGGCGCGCGAGCCGCCCAGGCACACTCGCCACACGTGCGCGGCGCGCCCGACGGCGCGGGCGGCGCGACCGGGGCGTGGCCGAGTGGGTGTAGCGGCGGTGGCGCGGTGATTGTCGACCAGAGTGACGCCGCGCCGGCGGCGCCGGGCGCCGCGACTCCCCCGATGAGTGGCACGGCCGCCGCGATCGACGCGGTCGCCGCGAGTGCCTCCTGCAGATGCGGCGCCCAGGGCGAACGGCTCGCACGCCACGCGGCCACGCGCGCCGCGATCGCGCTCGCCTCGCGGCGGCCACCGTCGGCTTCCGGCACCGCGAACGGATCGTCGCCGAGCCCGTCCCAGAAGGCCCGGTAGTCGGTCGTCGGCGCGAGCAGGCCGCGCAGGCCATGGGCACCGGTGAGGTACGCCTGCAGTCGCAGGCACGCGTGCTCACGCGCGGCGTCGCGCTCGGTCTGGTTGTCGAGGCCCCAGTCGACGCGCGACTCGGCGTCCTCGCCCTCGACGAGCGCGTGGCACATCTCGTGGAGGATCATCTGCGCCAGGCTGTCGTCGGGATCGAGCGTGTCGTCCGTACCGACGAAGATCGTGCGCCGTCCGTCGGTCGACGCGTAGACGTCAGGGCTGCGTTCGACGCGGAAACCGAGCCGCTCCGCGGCCACGAGCCAGACGCGGCCGAGCGGGTCTTCGTAGCGGTGCGTAGGTACGCGCGTGAACGTCATGTTTGTGAGGATTGCGCACATATGCCCAGGAGCCCCATGATTCCGGGCATCTAGGACTTGGAGAGTGTCCCCAGCAGGGCGGCGATGGCGGCGCGGCCGTCGTCGGTGAGGAAGCGGGTGCCGGTGCCGCAGAAGCGGGTGCGGGTGATGCGTGGGTCGGCGACGGGCCACCAGTCGCCCTGCGACCAAGCGAACCAGCGGCGGCGTTCCTGGTCGAAGACGTGGACCGGCTTCTCCCACTGGCGCGCCAGCTGGACGGCCCAGCCGGTGCCACCGGAGACGGTGCCGCCCTCTTGCACCGCGCCGATCGCGAAGACCTCACCGGCGGTGAACACCTGGTGCCAGATCGATTGCAGGACCTTGCGGAAGAGCGGCGTGTCCGGATAGCTGCGCCGCATGTGCTGCTCGAGCCAGGCCGGGCTGACCGCGCCCTGCGCGAGCTCGTCGTCGGAGAGCATGACCAGGCCGCGGTGGCGCTCGACCATGCGTCCCGAGAAGGTGAACACCCGCTCGGCCACGCCCAGGCGCTCCGCCTGCGCACCGAACTCGGCCTCGGCGCCGGCGGCGCCGCCCGAGAGCAGCGTGAACGCTGACGGCGGCAGCCGCGGCTGGGGCCGGCGCGAGACACCCACGTCGGGGCCCAGGCGCAGCGTGTCGGTCTCGAGGTGCAGGCCGAGCGGGCCGAGCTGCGAGGGGCCACGCACGAGCTCGGCGTGGACCTCGCCGCCGTGCGGCTCGAGCCGGATCGCGACGTCGATGAGCTGCTGCGCCTCGCTGATCGGGGCGCCCAGGCCGCCGCGTGTGCCCGCGCCCAGGTGCGTCTCGGCGGTCATCCACAGCGCCGCGCCCAGGCGGCGCGCGACCGCCTTGAGTCCCGTGATCGAGGCCACGAGATCCGACGCGCCCCAGTCGAAGCCGTCGACGAGCACGACCGCAGGACGGAAGTCCATGTGGCGCTCGAACGGGCCCAGCGCGCGCTCGAGCGACTCGCCGCAGAGATCGTGATCGGGCAGCGCCTTGATGACCCGCCCCTGCCCCACCGAGGCACGCACCGCGTCGCGGGCCTCGAGCCGGGTGCGCTCGGCCAGGTCGTCGAAGAGCGCCGCGTACCACGCGTTCACGTGCTCGAGCCGATCACCGAGCGCGACGTGGAACACCGGCCGCCCGCGCAGCAGCGCGTCGAGCCCGAGGTGACAGAGCAGCGCCGTCTTGCCCGCGCCCGCGCGCGCCGTGATCACGCCCAGCTGGCCGCCACCCAGGCCGCCGCGCAGCCGCCGATCCAGGATGCGGATCGGCGAGAGCTCCACGACGAGGGTACGGTCCATTGCGGGTGTTCCTCTGAGACCAACCGAAAGTTCTGAAACAGCAAAGCCGCCCCATCATGACGATGGAGCGGCTCTCGACTTCGTGTGTTGTCGCCGCTGGCTTACTTCTTCTTCGCGAGCGACTCCTGGTACTTCTTGACGAGCTCCTCGCCGATCGAGGTGGGCACCACGGCGTACTTGGCGAACTCCATGGTGAACTCGGCCTTGCCCTGCGTGGCCGAGCGGAGGACCGTCGAGTAGCCGAACATCTCGGCGAGCGGAACCTCGGCCTCGACGCGGTTGTTGCCGTGCTCTTCCTGCGAGCCGATGATCATGCCGCGGCGCTGGTTGATCGAGCCGAGGATGTTGCCGGAGAACTCCGACGGTCCCTCGACCACGACGCGCATGATGGGCTCGAGGATCTTCGGACGGGCCTGACCGTAGACCTCGCGCCAGGCGCCGCGAGCGGCCTCCTGGAAGGCGATGTCCGACGAGTCGACCGCGTGGGCGCCACCGTCGTCGAGGACGACGCGGACACCGACGACCGGGTAGCCGATGAGGCGACCCTTCTCGAGCATGGACTTGAAGCCCTTCTCGACCGCCGAGATGAACTGGCGCGGCACCGCGCCGCCGACGACCTCGTCGACGAACTCGAACTCGGCGCCTTCCGGATGCGGCTCCATGTAGCCGCCGATCTTGCCGTACTGGCCCGAGCCGCCGGTCTGCTTCTTGTGCGTGTAGTTATAGTCCGCACGCTGCGAGATGGTCTCGCGGTAGGCCACGCGCGGCGGCGAGGAGGTCACGATCGCCTGGTACTCGCGCTTCATGCGCTCGATGTAGACCTCGAGGTGGAGCTCGCCCATGCCGCTGATGATGGTCTCGGCGGACTCCTCGTCGACGTGCACGCGGAAGGTCGGGTCCTCCTTCGAGAAGCGCCGCAGCGCCTTCGACATGTTGGTCTCCGACTTCGCGTCGGTCGGCTTGATCGAGTACGAGATCACGGCCGCGGGCACGTGCATCGACGTCATGGCGATGTTGACCGTGCCGTCGGTGAAGGTGTCGCCCGAGTTGCAGTCGATGCCGAACGTGGCGACGATGTCGCCGGCGCCCGCGTCGGTGATGTCTTCCATGTCGTCCGAGTGCATCCGCACCAGGCGGCCGACCTTGACCTTCTTGCCATTGCGCGAGTTGACGACGAAGTCGTCCTTGCGGATCGCGCCCTGGTAGATGCGCATGTACGTGAGCTGACCGTACCGACCGTCCTCGAGCTTGAACGCGAGGGCGACCAGCGCCCTGGCCGGGTCACACGGGAGGATCAGCTTCTCCTCGTTCTTGTCCAGGTCGAGGGCCTCGTTCGAGACCTCGGTCGGATCCGGCAGGTAGTTGATGACGCCGTCGAGGAGCTTCTGCACGGCGCGGTTCTTGTACGCCGAGCCCATGAACACGGGCGTGAGCTGCAGGCTGATCGTGGCCTTGCGGATCGCCTTGTTGAGCACCGCGGGGGTGACCTTGTCCTCGAGCATCGCTTCGGTGAGCTCGTCGGAGAACATGGACACGGCGTCGAGCAGCATGTCGCGGCGGTGCTTGGCCTCGTCGAGCAGGTCGGCCGGGATCTCCTCGTCCGAGATCTCCTCGCCGTTCGGCCCGCTGAAGCGGTGCGCGCGCATCTGCACCAGATCGACGATGCCCTCGTGCTTCTCCTCGACCCCGATCGGGATCTGGAGCATGACGGCGTTCAGCTTGAGCTTGTCGCGCAGCTGGTCGGTGACGCGGAACGGGTTCGCGCCCTGGCGGTCCAGCTTGTTCACGAAGGCGAGACGCGGCACCTTGTAGCGGCGCATCTGGCGGTCGACGGTGAGCGACTGCGACTGCACGCCGGCGACGCCACAGAGGACGAGGATCGCACCGTCGAGCACACGCAGGGCGCGCTCGACCTCGATCGTGAAGTCGACGTGGCCGGGCGTGTCGATGATGTTGATGTGGTGGTTGTCCCACGAGCAGTGCGTGGCCGCCGACTGGATCGTGATGCCGCGCTCGCGCTCGAGATCCATCGAGTCCATCTTGGCGCCAACGCCATCCTTGCCCTTCACCTCGTGGATCGCGTGGATCCGGTTGGTGTAGAAGAGGATGCGCTCGGTCAGCGTCGTCTTACCGCTGTCGATGTGCGCGGAAATGCCGATGTTTCTGAGTTTCGAGAGGTCGGTGTACACGTGTTGCTCCGGGTCTCCGTCTGAGGGGCGAGTCGCGAACTTCTACCCGTCCTGGGGTAAGTTCGCAAGCCCGTTTTTTTGCAGCCCTACTAGATGAAGGGAGCCAGACGGGCGGCTTGTTTAATGTTGCGTCGGTCAGTCGTCCAGTACCTGACCACGGAGCTCGACGCGGAACCAGCCCGAAATGTCGTCTATCCGGGGAGTTAGGCGCGCCCCCGTGAGCACGAAGCGGGGTGCACCTGCCAGGCCGCCGAGCTGGCGGTCGGCCACCAGATGCTCGAACCAGCGCACCAGCGCCGCCGCTATGGGCGGGTGCAGGTCGGCCGAGCGCGCGCGGGCCGCCTCGAAGAGCGCGACGTAGCACGGCGCGAGCCTGCCGGGAGCCGGCACACAGGTGAGGGCCAGGTCGGTGACGTCGACGTCCGCCACCACGGCGAGGCGAGCATCCGACCGCAGGTCGAGCGCGACCCGGCCGTAGAGGCGCGCGGTCGTGCGCAGCGCGCCGTCCAGGAGCGCGAGCTCCGCCTCGATCGAGAGCGAGATCGGGCGCGACGGTATCCCCGACGCCTCCAGCGTGGGCGGCAACGCCAGCGTCGGCACGCCCGCGCGCACGGTGAGCAGGTCGCGGACCTCGGCCGACTCGTTGAACGTTCGCTCGAGTCCCTGCTCGGCGACCAGCACGTCGAGCGCGCCGCTCGCCCACATCTGATGGAGGATCGCGTTGGCCGCGTCCAGGCTGACGTCGATCGCGATGGGCGAATCGGGCGGCCCGGGCGGGGGTCGCTCGGGCAGCAGCACCGGCAAGAGCCCGCTCGCCATGGGCATCACCGGCACCGCCAGCGGCACCGACAGTGAGCGGGCGTGCACGATCGTGATGGCCTCGGCGGGGCAGTAGGCGAGCGCGAGCACGCGGCCGCGCCCGAGCGGCACCGGCGGCGGCGCGGCCAGGAACGCGGCCACCGGGCCGAGCACCTTGTCGACCTCGCCGCGGGCGACGTCGCGCGCCGCCCGGTTCAGCCGCTCGGTCTGGCCGAACAGCTCGACCGCCTCGGCGAGCACGCGCGACTCGAGCTTCACGCGCGCTAAGACCTCGGCGGCGAGGGTGAGCTGGCCGCCCGCGAGCCTGGGCACCACGCGCACGCTCACCGGCACGCGGCCTTGCGAGAACTTCAGCACCATCGACAGCGCGATCGCGGCGGGGTGCTTCGCGTCGCCGGCGTCGAGCACGAGCTCGGCGTCCTCGACCTTGCGGAAGCCGAGCTGGCCGCGCAGGCCGGCCGAGACGCGCGCGACCAGGATCGGCTCGAGCTCGTCGAGCAGCGCCTGCCCGACCACCAGGCGCACGCCGCAGGGTGGGTGTGCGGGGTCCTGCAGCGGCCCGGCCAGCACGGTGCGACCGACCTTGTGCACGAAGCCGCCGCGGTAAGCCGCCTGCCACTCGACCCGGTGCACGCCCGCGCGCAGGGACGGCGGCACGCCCGGCGCGACCTCGGCGCCGTCCACCGTCAGGCGCACGCGCTCGGCGAGGCCGGCAGGCAGGCGCGCGTCGTCGCCGAGGCGGCCGTCGGGCGCGAGCAGCGCGGTGGCCTCGGCGGGCACGGCCAGGGTCAGCCCGGGGCGCTGGCAGCGCGCGAGCAGCCCGGCCAGCACCAGCACGTGCAGCCCGACCAGCACCGCGCCGGCGAACGGCGCGTTGAGCGGCGCGGCCGCGGCCCGCGCGCCCGGGCGCTCAGCCGGCAAGCACGACCAGCGCGGTGGTCAGCTCCCAGGCGACCACCCACAGCGTGCACGCGACCACCGAGCGGGTCATGCCGCGCGTCACGTCGTCGGATTCCTTCTTCTCGGCGCCGCCCTTGGCGATCACGTCGCTGGCGATGCCCCAGCCGTACATCCACACCAGGAAGCCGGCACGCACCACGTACTCGACCCGCTCGGGGCGCGGGTCGAAGAAGTCGGCGGTGAGCAGCGCCCAGGCGCCGGGCAGGCCGAGCTGGCGGCACAGCGCGAGGCCGCCCAGCACCATGCCGAAGGCGAACACCGCGGCGACCATCAGGTAGCCGAGCCCGAGCGCGACCCACGCGGGCGCGTGCAGGTACGAGCGCACCGGCACGCCCAGCGCCTCCATCGCCAGGGTCTGGCGGGTGAGCCCCATGGAGCCGAGCCACGCATTCACCGCGTTGCCCGAGGCGGCCACGAACAGCACCGCCGACAGCACCGGCGCGAGCGCGATCACCGCGCCGCCACCGACCAGGCGGATGCCCGCGTCGGGACGCACGCCCGCGCCGCCGACCCGGCTGATCACATAGAGCACGGTGTAGCCGACCAGCGCCGAGACCACGAGGTAAAACGGCAGCGGCCGCAGCACCGCCTGGCCGAGCACGCGCCCGGCGATCTGCGCGAAGTCGCGCGGCCGCCGCCACAGCTGCCCGGGCGCGTGCAAGAGGCCGTACGCGGCGGTCGCGAGCGGCGCGGTCAGCTCGCGCGCCTGCCGGCGGGCGGCGCGCGCGAGCGGCGAGCTGCGCGGCGCCGGCGAGGGCGGGCGCGCGGCCTGATCGCCGCGCGCGATGCGCGTGCACAGCTCGCGCTCGAGCGCCATGACCTGCCGGTCGCGCTCGGCCTCGACGACGCCCAGCTTCTCCTGCGGCCCGGGCCAGATGCCCGGCCACAGCTCCTCGAGCTTGCGCGTCGCCGGGTCGAGCACGAACAGCCGGTCGGCGATGCCGGCGGCGAGCGGCACATCGTGGGTCACGACGATCGCCGCGGCGCCGGTGCCGTCACACTGCTCGCGGATGAGCCGCGCGAGCATGCGCACGCGGTGTGGATCGAGACCGACCGAGGGCTCGTCGAGGAACAGCAGGCGCCGCTTGCCGGCGAGCGCGCGCGCCACCGCCACGCGCTGCGCCTGCCCGCCCGAGAGCCGCGTCACCGGCGTGCCCGCGGCGGCCAGGCCCGCGTCGATGCCGACCGAGGCGAGCCATGTGGCCGGGTCGCCCTGGCCGGGCTGCTCGGCGTAGCGCAGCGCGAGATCGATGTTGCCGCGGATGTCGAGGTGATCGAAGAGCGCGCCCCGCTGCGGCACCAGGCCCAGGTCCTCGCGGTTCACCTCGAGGCGGCGCGCGTCCACGACGAAGCCGTCGCGCGCGAGCGCCTCGGGCTCGAAGAGCACGCGCGAGAAGGTCGACTTGCCGGCGCCCGAGCCGCCCAGGAGCACGACGACCTCACCCGCCTGCACTTCGAGCGACACGTCGTCGAGCAGCAGGTTGCCGTCGGGGAGCTCCACGCGCAGCCCGTGCACGACCAGGCGCGGCGTCGGCACCGGCACCGGTGCGACCCCCGCGCCCGCGGGCTCAGTGCCCGTTTCGCTGGTTCTCTTCACGTGCGTTCTTCGCGGCCGAGAAGATACCGAGCACGTGGATGATCAGCCCCGGGACCACCAGCGCCGCGTAACCCATGAGGGTCAGGAACATCCAGCCGAGGCCGTTGCCGATGCGACCCGAGTACATGTGGCCGGCGCCGGGCCACAGGAAGCCGAGCACCGCGGCGGTGCCAGGGTTTAGCGGCTTGCCCACCAGCGGGCGCGCGATCGGCGCCGGCGCCACCGTCTGCAGCCCGACGTTGACCTGCACCGGCTGCGCCTGGTGGGCGCGCAGCACCGGATCGAGGATCTCGTGGCAGTGCCTGCACTTCCTGGCCGCAGCAAGGATGGTCTCGGCGCAGAACGGGCAGCGCACGGTCTGGCCGGCGTCGACCTCGATGGGCCCGGGGATGGGCGACACCGCGAGCGCGCCCGCGCCCGGGCTGGGCCCGCCGACGTTCATCACCGCGGGCCCTGACGACGAGGGCGCCCCGGGCGCTGGGCCGCCCGGACGCGCCGGCGCGCGCACCGTCTCGGCCAGGCCGCGTGCGCTCGCCAGGGTCGCGAGCGCCGTCGACCCCGAGGGCTCGCCGGCGCCGGCCCCGGCGCTGGCGCGCGGACGGTTCGCGTAGACGTAGAAGATCTCGCCGTGCTCGTCGCTGTCGAGCCGGATGGTGCCCTGCCGCGCCAGGCGATCGAGCAGCTCCTCCGCTTCCTTGAGCGTGCAGCGCGTGAAGTACGCGACCGCGCCCCTCGTGATCACCGCGTCGGTCGTGAACACGAAATCGAGGAAGCGCCTCTCCAGCTCGGCGTCGTTCATGGAATGGCGGCCAGCACCTCTTCAGCGTGCACCGGCGGCTTCACCTTGGGGAAGACCTTGTGCACCTTGCCGTCGGGGCCGACGATCACCGTCGAGCGCAGGATGCCCATCATCTTCTTGCCGTACATGTTCTTCTCGCCCCACGCGCCATAGGCCTCGATCATCTTCTGATCCGGGTCGGAGAGCAGCGGGAAGCTGAGCTCGTACTTGTCGATGAACTTGCAGTGCGACGCGATCGAGTCGCGGCTCACGCCGACGACGACCGCGTTCTTCTTCTTGAGCTTGGGCAGCGCGTCGCGGAAACCCTCGGCCTCCACCGTGCAGCCGGGCGTGGAGTCCTTCGGGTAGAAGTAGATCACCACGTACTTGCCCTTGAAGTCGGCCAGCGACACCTGACCGCCGTCCGAGGACTCGAGCGTGAAGGAGGGAGCTTTCTTGCCGGGTTCCAGGGTCGCCATGGTCCCGCGACTATACCTTGCGCCGGGCCCCCGGCGCGCGGCGCTAGGGCCGTTCGAGCAGCTCGGCCTCTTCGCGACGAAACGGCCTGTCCCAGCGCCCGGCTCGGGGCAA
>JBKJOI010000811.1:0-19366 GCA_046595695.1 Haliangiales bacterium
GATCCAGGCGCGCCGCGCGCGCGCACGTCGCGTCGGCCTGGGCGGCGCCGGCGCCCAGCGCGGCCAGGCGACAGCCCAGGTGCTGGATCTCCGGCGTGTCGGGGTACGCGGCGACCAGCGCCTCGAGCTCGGCCCACGCGGCGCCGAAGTCGCCGGCGCGCAGCGCGTCGACCGCGAGGTTATAGCCGCGCACCGCCGCCTTGGGCAGGTTCACGCGCACCGTGCGCTCGCCCGCCTCCACGCCGATCGTCGGGTCGCCGGCGCCGGCCGGGTGGCCGCCGAGCTGGCCGATGAGCTCGTTCTTCTCCTCGACGAACCACTCGTCCCAGTCGGTCGCGCGCACGTACGCGAGCAGCGCCGCCTCGCTCGCCGCGCGCTGCTCGCGCGCCTTCGGGTCGTCGCCGACCACGGCGCGGATGCGCAACCCGTGCTCGACGACGTCGGCATTGGCCTCCGAGAACGTGGACGCCTCCGTGGCGTACGACGGGCCCATGACGCGGCCGTCGCCGCGCTCGTGCAGCCCGCCCAGCGTGTGCGCCCACTCGTGCAGGAAGACGACCAGCTCCTTGTGCGCCCGCCGCGCGCCGTAGAGCTCGCGGCGCTCGCGATCCGAGAGCTCGTCGAACGCCTTGTCGATCTGCCGGGCCTCGGCGGCGTCGTTCATGTCGCGCACGACCATGTGCTTGCCGAGCTTCTCGGCCATGCCCAGGTGGTGGTGCGAGGTCGTGAACGTGGCCGGCGCCGCGACCAGCCCGATCACCCAGTCGACGCCTTCGCCCTCGTCGAGCTCCTCGAGCTCGCCCAGAATCACCGCGAGATCCTCGCCGGGCGAGCGCCGCTCCCACTCGATCAGCCGCACGTCGAGCGCGACGCCGAACGCGGGTCCCAGGTACGCGTTGACGCGACGCAGGAGATCCTCGGCGTGCGCGCGCCAGTGCGGCCGGCTGCGGTACCCCTGATCGACGTAGGCGCGCGCGCGAAAATGCTTCGGCTCGCCGCCGTGGTACGCGCCCGGCGTCTCGAGCTCCGCGGGAGCATAGCCACGCGCGACGCTGCGCTGGTGCGCCGCGGGCGTCTTCCAGCCGGCGACGCCAGGGACGAGGCAGCCGGCGAGACAGCCGGCCAGCGCGAGCACGACTGCCACGCCCGCAAGGCGCACGCCGGTGACCGTTGTCTCGCTGCTCATCGCTCCGTCTCTTCCCCTCGCTCGTCGTTCGACTCGCTCGTTGCGGTGCTCATTCACGGGCTCGTTGCGGCGCCTGGCGCCCGATGCCGTCGCAGGCTAGATCGTTACGGCCCCACGGCAAAGCGTGACGTCGGTTGTGCTCAGGTAGCACATTTATTGCCTGGCCTCTTTCGCTCCCGGTCTGCCGTGCTTACCTCAGACCGCATGTCCATCCGTGAGCTTCCGGTTCTCGTTCCTCAGGGCCTTGTCCTGTTCCCGGGGGTCGTCGCGCCGATCACGATCGAAGGCGCGGCGGCAGCCCGGCCGTTTCTGTCCCAGGTTTCCGCCAGCGCCGACAAGCGCTTCGCGATCGCGGCGCGTCGCGCCGACGGCTCGCTCGTCCCCGTGGCGGTCGAGGCCACGCTCGTGCGCGTGCTGCGCCGCGGCGAAGGCGGCGCCACCATCCTTGCGCGCGGCGAACGTCGCGTCCGGCTCGGCAGCGAGGTGAGCAAGGAGCCCTTCCTCATCATGGAGGCGCGCGAGCTCGAGGAGCCGCGCACGACCGGCGTCGAGACCGACGCGCTGACCCAGTCGGTGCGCCAGCTCGCCAAGCAGCTCGTCGCCCTGCACCCCGAGCTCCCCGACGAGGCCGCGCAGTTCGTCGACCAGATCGAGGCCCCGGGCCAGCTCGCCGACGCCGCCGCGGCGCACATCGAGATGGAGCTCGTCGATCGCCTGAAGCTGCTCGAGACGACCGACGTCACCGAGCGCCTGCGTACGCTCGTCCCGCTCATCTCGCGCCAGATCGAGGTCATGAAGGTCAAGACCGAGATCGACACGCAGGTGCAGAAGGACATCGGCAAGACGCAGCGCGAGTACCTCCTGCGCCAGCGCCTCAAGGCCATCCAGGAGGAGCTCGGCGACAAAGAGGACGGCGGCGAGGATCTCGACGAGCTCGAGAAGCGCCTCGAGGCCGCCGGCCTGCCCGAGGAGGCCAGCAAGGTGGTGAAGAGCCAGCTCGCGCGCCTCAAGCAGATGCAGCCCGGTGGCGGCGAGTACCAGGTCGCACGCACCTACCTCGAGTGGTTCGCCGACCTGCCGTGGAGCAAGTCGAGCAAGGAGCACATCGATCTCGCCGCCGCGCGCGACGTGCTCGATGGTGATCACCACGGCCTCGAGAAGGTGAAGAAGCGCGTGCTCGAGTTCCTCGCGGTGCGCAAGCTGGCGCCCGACAAGAAGGGCCCCATCCTGTGCCTCGTGGGCCCGCCGGGTGTGGGCAAGACTTCGCTCGGCCGCTCGATCGCCAAGACACTCGGGCGCGAGATGGTGCGCATTTCGCTGGGCGGCGTGCGCGACGAGGCCGAGATCCGCGGCCACCGCCGCACCTACGTGGGCGCGCTGCCCGGTCGCATCATCCAGGGCCTCAAGCGCGCGGGGACGAACAACCCGATCTTCGTGCTCGACGAGCTCGACAAGCTGGCGTCGGACTTCCGCGGCGATCCGGCATCGGCGCTGCTCGAGGTGCTCGATCCCGAGCAGAACTCGAGCTTCTCCGACCACTACCTCGAGGTGCCCTTCGATCTGTCGAAGGTCATGTTCATCGCGACCGCCAACCAGCTGGACACCATCCCGCCGGCGCTGCGCGATCGCCTCGAGATCATCGAGGTGCCCGGCTACACGCGCAACGAGAAGCTGCAGATCGCCAAGCGCTTCCTCGTGCCCAAGCAGCTCGGCGAGCACGGCGTGTCGGCCGAGCAGGTCGGGCTGCACGACGAGGCGCTGCGCGCCGTCATCGAGGGCTACACGCGCGAGGCCGGCGTGCGCGAGCTGGAGCGTCAGCTCGCCACCGTGTGCCGCGCCGTCGCCGTCGACGTCGTGGACGGCACGGCGCCGCCCGTGCTCGACAACGCCCGGGTCGAGGCCATCTTGGGACCGCCGCGCTACGAGCACACGCTCAAGGAGTCGGCCGATCAGGCGGGCGTGGCCACCGGGCTCGCGTGGACGCCGACCGGCGGCGAGGTGCTCTTCGTCGAGGCCAGCTACATGCCCGGCAAGGGCCGGCTGGTGCTCACCGGCCAGCTCGGTGACGTCATGAAGGAGTCGGCGCAGGCGGCCGTGTCGTACACGCGGGCACACGCCGAGGAGCTGGGCGTGGACCCCGGGGTGTTCGAGCGTTCGGACATCCACATCCACGTGCCGGCGGGCGGCGTGCCCAAGGACGGTCCGTCCGCGGGCGTCACGCTGCTGACCACGGTCGTGTCGCTGCTCACCGGCCGTAAGGTCCACTCCGACGTCGCCATGACCGGCGAGGTCACCCTGCGCGGTCGCGTGCTACCGGTCGGCGGCATCAAGGAGAAGGTCCTGGCCGCGCACCGCGCCGGCGTGAAGGTAGTCGTGCTGCCCGAGCGCAACCGCAAGGACGTCCTCGACATCCCCGAGGAGGTCCGCGCCGAGCTCGACATCCGCTTCGCCCTGACGATCGACGACGTGCTCGGCCCGGCGCTCGAGGCGCGCACGCCCGCGGTGCTCACGCCCTTCCTGGTGGTCCCGCCGGCCGACGTGCCGGTGCCTGCCGCGTCGGTCGCGGCCTGACCTCAGCCCTTTCTCCACTCCCCCGCCCGCCGGCTACTCCCGTGGCCGGCGGGCTTTTTTTCCGACAATCCGCGACCTGGGCCACTTAAATACCTGTTTTCATATCCGGCGATCGTTGGTATGAGTCCTGCTCCTACGTAGTAGGCAGGAGGTAGGACATGGGCATTGCCGGGACCAGGCGCGAGCTCGCGCACTACTTCGATTACAGCGGCGTCGGGCTCCAGATCGAGGGCGAGGGGCTGCAGGAAGTGCCGTTCGGCGAGTTCCTCGTCGAGCGCAAGGCGCTGTCGCGGCAGCAGCTGTTCTCCGCCCTGACCGAGCAGGACCGCCAGCCCGGCGTGCCGCTCGGCGAGGTCATCGCCGCGCTCGGCTTCGTGCCCTACGAGCACGTGGATCGCCTGCTCGGCGAGTTCCTCGCCATCGACGTCGTCGAGGTCGAGGTCGAAGCCGGCGTCGCTTAGTCGGGCGGTGGCCGCGCCCGCTACGGCGGGCAGGTCGCGCGCACCGAGCTGAGCAGCATCGCGCGAGAGAACGGCTTCTGTAGCACCTCGCGCACCGACGGCGGCAGCGCGGCGGCAGGCGGACGCGGGCTCGCGCTCATGATGATCACCGGCAGGCTGGCGAGCCGCGCGTCGCGCCCCACCGACTGCAGGAACTCACCACCCGAGAGCGTCGGCATCATCATGTCGAGCAGCACCAGGTTCGGCAGCTGCCCCGGCTGGTGCAGGAAGCTCAGCGCCTCCTGCCCGTTGCGCGCTTCGTGGACCTGATAGCCGGCCTGCTCGAGCGCGTACCGAACCGTGGTTCGTACGTCGTCGTCGTCCTCGACGACGAGGACCGACGCAGCGTGCGACGAGACCCCCGCCATGAAGCCATCTTACCCCATCGCGCGTATCACCGCGTCGGTGAACTCTTGGGTATTACACTTGCCGCCGAGGTCGCCGGTCCGGGTCTCGGGATGCGCGAGCGACGCGTAGACGCCCCTGCGCACGCGGTCGCCGGCCTCACCCTGACCCACGTGGTCGCACATCATGGCGGCGGAGAGCATGAGTGCCGTCGGGTTGGCGATGCCCTGGCCGGCGATGTCGGGCGCGGTGCCGTGCACCGCCTCGAAGATGGCCGCGTCGACGCCGATGTTCCCTGCCGGCGCGACGCCGAGCCCGCCGACGAGCCCGGCGCAGAGATCGCTCATGATGTCGCCGAACAGGTTCATGGTGAGGATCGTGTCGAACCGCTCGGGGGTCATCACCAGCTTCATGCAGCACGCGTCGACGATCATCTCCTCGTGCTGGATCTCGGGGAACTCCTTGGCGACGTGGCGCGCGCACTCGAGGAACAGGCCGTTCGACAGCTTGAGGATGTTGGCCTTGTGCACGGTCGTGACCTTCTTGCGCCCGTGCTTGCGCGCGTAGTCGAAGGCGTACTCGGCGATGCGCGTCGAGCCGAAGCGCGTGATGATCGCGATCGACTCGGCGGCGTTGCGGCGCGGGTCAACGTAGTGCTCGACGCCCGCGTACAGGTCCTCGGTGTTCTCGCGGAAGATGATGAGGTCGACGTTCTCGTAGCGCGACGGCACGCCCGCCAGCGTCTTGGACGGCCGTACGTTGGCGTAGAGATCGAAGGTCTGGCGCAGCGCCACGTTGACCGAGCGGAAGCCGCCGCCGATGGGCGTGCCCAGCGGGCCCTTGAGCGCCAGCCGGTTCTTGGCGATCGAGTCGATGGTCGATTGCGGCAACGGATCCTTGTGGGTGTCGACCGCGCCCATGCCGGCGGGGACGTCCTCCCACTCGAAGCGCGCGCCGGCGGCGGCGAGCAGCCTCACGGTGGCGTCGGAGATCTCGGGGCCGATGCCGTCTCCGCGGAGCAGCGAACAGGTAGGCGTGGGCATGGTCATGGTGTGATCCCGTAGTCCTTCATCTTGTTGTAGATGCTCGCACGGCTGATTCCGAGCAGCTTGGCGGCCTTGCTGGGCGAGCCCCCGGCGCGCGCGAGCGCGTCTGCCACGGCAGCGCGCTCGATGGCGCGGGTCGCGTCGTCGACGATCTCCTTGAGCGTGCGGCCGAGCGGCGGGGTCTCGAACGCGGGCAGCGCCGCCCCGGGAGCCGCCGCGCCGCCCTCGCCGCCCGAGAGCGGGATGTGCTCGGGGCGGATCTCGTCGCCATCCGACAGGATGGCGGCGCGCGCGAGCACGTTCTCGAGCTCGCGGATGTTGCCCGGCCAGTCGTACGCGGCCAGGCGCGCCAGGCCGGCCGCCGAGACCCGCTTGCCGGCGCCGCGCTTGGCCAGGATGTGCGCGGCCAGGAGCGGCAGATCCTCGCGGCGCTCGCGCAAGGGCGGCACGGTGAGCGGCATGACCGCGAGCCGGTAGTAGAGATCCTCGCGGAACAGGCCGCGCGCGGCCAGCGCCTTCAGGTCCTTGTTGGTCGCGGCCAGGATGCGCACGTCGACCTTCACGAAGCTGTCGCCGCCGACCGGCTTGATCTCGCGCTCCTGCAGCACGCGCAAGAGCTTGTTCTGCACCTCGGGCGCGATATCGCCGATCTCGTCGAGCAGCAGCGTGCCGCCCTGGGCCTCGCGGAACAGGCCACGGCGCGAGCGCCCGGCGCCGGTGAAGGCGCCCTTCTCGTGGCCGAACAGCTCGCTCTCGAGCAGGGACGGCGCGAGCGCCGAGCAGTCGAAGGCCACGAACGGCGCGTCCTTGCGCGGCGAGCGCCGGTGGATGGTGCGCGCGAGCAGCTCCTTGCCGGTGCCGCTCTCGCCCAGGATGAGCACGCTCGCGTCGGAGGCGGCGACCCGCTCGCACAGCGCCAGCAGCTCGCGCATGGCCGGCGACTGCCCGACGATCTCCTGCACACCGGCGGCGCGGTCGGCCTCGTGGCGCAGGCGGCGCACCTCGCGCGCGAGCGTGCCGTGCTGGGCAGCGCGCTCGAGCGCCGCGCGCAGCTCGTCCCCCGACGAGGTCTTGCGCAGGTAGTCGAAGGCGCCCTCGCGCATCGCCTGCACCGCGGTCTCGACCGAGGGCTGCGCGGTGAACATCACGATGGGCGTGTCGGGGTCCTTGCGCCGCGCCTGGCGCACCAGCTCCACGCCGCCGACGTCGGGCATGGCCACGTCGCACAGGATGACGTCGAAGGGCGAGTCGTCGAGCCGTGCGAGCGCGTCGGCGACGGTGGCCGCGGCGTGCACGCGCCACGCGGGCCCGGCCAGCGCCTGCACCAGGCGCGGGATGTGCGGCTCGTCGTCGACGACCAGCACGAGCCGGGTGGGCGCGTCCGCGGGCGACGCCACGCGCTAACCTCCGAACTCTTCGCCGCGCGACCCGCGCGACGGCGCCTCGGGCGGCACGATCGCGCCCAGCGCCGGCAGCGACACGATCGCGCGCGTGCCCTTCCCGGGCGTCGACTCGAAGCGCAGCTGGCCGCCGTGCTCCTCGACGATGCGCCGCGAGATGCCGACGCCCAGGCCGGTGCCGCGATCGCCGCGCGTGGAGAAGAACGGCTCACCGAGGCGCGCGACCACCTCGGGCGTCATACCCACGCCGTGGTCGGCCACGGTCAGCGTGACGCGCCCGTGCTGCTCGGCGAGGCTGATCACGATCTCGGCGCCGCGCTCGCTCGCCTGCGCGGCGTTGCGGACGAGGTTGATGATGACCTGTGCGAATTTGCCACGATGCAGCCGCGCAAGTGGGCCCGGACGCACATCGCGTACCAGCGTACGTGCTCCCACATCGCGGTCGTAGCGCAGGATCGAGAGCGCTTCGTCCACACAGGCGGCGACGTCGGCGGGCTCGAGCAGCAGCGGCTCACCGGGCTGGCCCTGGTGACGCGCGAAGTCCTTGATCTCGCTCACCATCGCGGAGAGACGCTTCTGCGCAGAGACGATCACGTTGGCGAACTCGGCGACCTCGGGATCCGCGGCGCCCACCTTCTCCTTGATGGCCTCCGCGTAGCCCACCAGCGCGAGCTGGTTGCCGATCTCGTGGGCGATCGCCGAGACCACCCGTCCGACCGCGCCCAGGCGCTCGGCCTCCATGAGTCGCTCGTGCGTCTGACGCAGCTCCTCGTGCGCGCGCGCGACCTCGGCGAGCGAGCGGGCCAGCTCCTCGTTGCGCCGCTCGAGATCCGCGTTGGCGGCGCGCAGCCGCAGCGCGAGGTCGCGGCGCTCGAGCCCGGTGTGGATCTTGTGCAGCAAGTCGTCGAGGACCCACGGCTTCTCGACGTACTGGTAGATGCCGACCTCGTTGATCGCGCGGATCGCGCTCTCCTTGTCGGCGTACCCGGTGAGCAGGATCAGCACCGCGTCGGGGTAGGCCTGGCGGGTCGCGCGCAGCACCTGCAGGCCGTCCAGGGCCGGCATCTTGAAGTCAGTGATGAGCACGTCGGGCGGACGGCCCGGCATGGCGGCGAGCGCCGCCGTGCCCGAGGTGAACGTGCGCACCTCATAGCCGGTCTCGAGGCGCAGGGCAGTGCCCAGGCTCTCGGTCACCAGCGGATCGTCATCGATGACGTAGACGACGACGCCCATTTCAGTTGACGTCCATCAAGTTGGATTCGTGTCCAAACCGCTGGACACCCGTAGGAGTAAATAGCTGAAACCACGTGCTTCTGCAATGGCCCGCCTCTTGTAAGAGAAGGAAGTCATGAAGCGCTCCAACGCCATCCAGAAGAGCAACACCCGCAAGGCCACTCCTCGCGCGGCGACCACGGCCCGTGAGCCTGACGAGGTTCGCTTTGGCGAGCGCGAGCGCGAGTACGTGTTCTCGGTCGCCATGAAGTACGTCAAGGACGAGGACGAGGCCGCCGACGTCGCCCAGGAAGCCATGCTGCTGGCCTACCGCCACCGCGCCACCTTCCGCGGCGACTCGCGCTTCACCACGTGGCTCTACCGCGTGGCCGCGACCACCGCGCTCATGCACCTGCGCAAGAAGCGCCGCATGCCCAAGGAGCTGACGCAGGTCTACAGCGACGACGGTGACGAGCGCTCGGCGCACGACGCCCTGCTCGACGTCCCGGCGCCTGGCTCGTCGCCCGAGGATCAGTACCTGGCGCACGAGGCGGTCGCGGTCGCGAAGGAGCGGCTCGAGGAGATGGGCGACAAGTACGGCAGCGTTTTCATGATGCGCTTCCTCGACGGCTACTCCGAGTCGGAGATCGCGAAGAAGCTGAAGCTGAACGTCGGCACCGTGAAGACCCGCGCCTACCGCGCGCGCACGGCGGTGCGCCACGAGCTCGAGACCGCGCTCGCGTCGTAGCGTCGCGGCCCGCCGTCTCTAGCTGGGCCGGTCGTGGGGCTCCTGCAGCAGCCCGCGCAGCGTGTCGATGAGCTCGCTGCGGCTCATCCCCGATTCCAGCAAGACCACGGCCGGATGGGCCGTACGCCGCTGGCGCTCGGCCTCGCCGGCGTCGCAGGCCTCGACGACCTCGACCTCGGGCAGCGCGGCGCGGATCGCCGCCGCCGTGCTGGAACGCCGCGTCTCGTCGCCATCGACAATGAGGATGGGCCCGGCACGTTCCCGTGGCATCGGGATCCCGCGCGTCGTGCAGAAGGTCTGCAGATCCGGGCCCCGGATGCGCCGGTGACCACCGACGGTCTTGAACGCCGAGAGCTTGCCGTCCTCGATCCAGCGGATGACAGTCATCGGCGTTACATGGCAGATACGTGCCACGTCGTGCGTCGAGTACGCCCCCTTGAGTCCTTCTCTGCTCACCATCCCGCCCCCCACCCAAGCTTACGAAACTTTCTTCTGCAGTGTAGACCAGATTTTGCCGCGTTGGCGGGGCCATGGATATACTGGGGGTTGCGATGACCCGAGCACGTGAGCTGTTCGTGGTCGATGCTTTCTCGGATCGACCGTTTTGCGGCAATCCCGCGGTGATCGTGCCGGACGCGCAGGGGCTGTCGGATCATGCGATGCAGGCGCTCGCGGCCGAGCTCAGGATGGAGGCCGGCTTCGTCTTGCCGCCCAACGCCGACGGTGCCGACCTGCGCATCCGCTTCTTCTCGCCCGGCGCCGAGGTCGACGTCTCCGGTCACGTGACCGTCGCGGCGTACGCCGCGCTGCAGGCGGCCAACAAGCTGCCGCGCGGCACCGCGGGCCCGGGCGGGGTGCGCCGCATCCGCCAGCAGGCGCGCGCGGGCGTCATGCCGGTCGATCTCGGCATCGACGACGGGGGCGAGGCTCCCTCGGTCACGCTGGATCTGGGCAAGCCTGTCTTCGGCGCGGCGCTCGATCGTGGCGAGATCATGGACGCGCTGCGCATCGGCGCCGGCGCGCTGTCGCCGGGACCGTCGCCGCGCGCGGTGACCTGCGGCGTCTCGCTCGCCGTCGCCTACATGGCCGACTCGGGCGCGCTCGCCGCCACGGTGCCCGACATGGCGCGCCTGGCCGCGCTCTCACGCCGCCGCGGCGTGCTCGGCATCGTCGCGTTCGCCATCCCCGGGCTGATCCCGAACAGCGCGCTGACCTCGCGCTTCTTCTTCCCGGCCGTGGGGCCCGACGAGGATCCGGTGTCGGGGGCAGCGCTCGCGGCGGTGGTCGCCTACGGCGTGCGCGAGCGCCTGCTCACCTGCGTGGGCGAGGCGCAGTTCCTGACCGATCAGGGCCACTCGCTCGGCCGGCCCAACCGCGCCCACGTCGAGATCCGCACCGAGGCCGGCCAGATCGCCGCGGTGCGCGTGCGCGGGCGCGGCGTCGTGGTCATGCGCGGCGACTTTTTCCCCGCCGAGTAATCGCAGGAGTTAGAGTCGCCTCGTGTTGCGCATCGCGGTCGACGCCATGGGCGGGGACAAGGCGCCTGACGAGCTGGTCCGTGGCGCCGCGGCGGCGTCGCTGGCGATCACCGACGCCGAGCTGATCCTGGTCGGCGACACCGCGCGCATCAGCCGGCTCCTGGCCGACCACCGCCACGACGCCGAGCGCATCCGCGTGCAGCACGCCACCGAGGTGGTCGCCGCCTACGAGAAGCCGGCCGAGGCGCTCGCCGCCAAGCCCGACTCGTCGATCCTGGTGGCCACGCGCCTGGTCGCGCGCGGCGAGGCCGACGCGCTGGTCTCGGCCGGCAACACCGGCGCCGGCGTGCTCGCGTGCTCGCGCCACTTCCGGCTCATCCCGGGCATCCGGCGCGCCGCGCTCGCCGCGGTCTACCCGACGGAGATGCGCCGCGGCGAAAAGGACGATCCCTTCTCGCTCATCCTCGACGTCGGCGCCACGCTCGACGTCAGCGCCGACGACCTGGTCGCATTCGCGCTCATGGGCGCGGCCTACGCGGCGCGCATCTCCAAGAACCCGCGGCCGCGTGTGGCGCTTCTGTCGAACGGCACCGAGGCCGGCAAGGGTCCCAAGGAGATCGTCGCCGCGCATCAGATGCTGCTCGAGCACACCGGCATCAACTTCATCGGCAACGTCGAGGGTGTCGACATCCCCAAGGGCACCGCCGACGTGATCGTCTGCTCGGGCTTCGTCGGCAACGTGGTCGTGAAGATGCTCGAGGGCGTCTCCGAGACGATCATGGGGCTCGCGCGCTACGCCTACAAAGAGAAGCTCCTGTGGCGCGCGGCGCTGGGCATGCTCTCCGGCGGCATCAACCGGCTGAAGGAGATCACCGACTGGCAAGAGTACGGCGGCGCACCGCTGCTCGGCTTCGACCAGCTGTTCATCAAGGCGCACGGGCGCTCGGGCGCGCAGGCCATCGAGAACGCCATCAAGGTGGCGGCCAAGGCGGTGCGCTCCAAGCTCGCCGACGACATCGCCGGCCGCATGGCCGAGTTCGAACGCCGCCGCGCCGACGATTCCGACTATGCGCGCCCGAACGAGCGATGATGGCGGCGGCCACACTGGTTCCACCCCGCCACGTCTTCCGCTGGGATCTCGACAAGACCTACCTCCGGACCGAGTTCGAGAGCATGAAGGACCTGCTCAAGTCGGCCATGGAGAAGCCCGACCAGAAGCGTGCGGTGCCGGGCGCGCCCGCGATCCTGCGCGCCCTGCGCGCCGCCGGCGGCCCCGCGCACCGCATCTGCATCCTGTCGGGCAGCCCGCGCCAGATGCGCCGCGTCCTCGAGGCCAAGCTCGCCCTCGACGGCGTGGAGTTCGACGAGTTCGTGCTCAAGGACAACGTCAGGAACCTCCTGCGCGGGCGCTTCCGGGCCATGCGCGAGCAGGTGCAGTACAAGCTGCCCGCGATCCTCGAGAGCCGCATCGGCACCGGCGGCGCGGCCGGCGAGACCCTGTTCGGCGACGACGCCGAGTCCGACGCCACCATCTACAGCCTGTACGCCGATATGTGTGCCGGCCAGGTGTCGCGCGGCGAGCTCGAGCGCATCCTCGACTCGGTCGACGCCTACCCCGACTCGCGCGCGCACACCATCGAGCTGGCCGCGCGCGTGCCGCGCGGCGACAACGTGCAGCGCATCCTCATCCACCTGGACCGGCGCTCGCCGACCGCGCACTTCGATCGCTACGGGCCGCGCCTGGTGCCCATCTACAACTACTTCCAGGCGGCGCTCGTGCTCTTCGTCGACGGCCAGCTCTCGGCGCGCGACGTGCTCGGCGTGGCGCGCGAGATGCTCGCCTCGGGCGACTACGTGCTCGCGACGCTGGCCAACTCGCTGCAGGATCTCATGCGGCGCGGCCGGCTCGGGGTCGAGCCGGCGCTGCGCCTGGCCAACGAGTGCCTGGCGCTCTCCGACATGGTCGCGCGCGACTTCGGCGAGCTGCCGCCGAAGGACGTGATCGCCGTCGAGTTCCTGTCACGCGTGCAGGCGATGGGGCGCGCGGGCGGCGTCGGGAAGGCGCCGGTCGTGCCGGCGCGGCTCGACTACGCGGCGCTGCTGACCGAGGAGCGCGCGCGCAAGAAGGCCGCGAAGAAGGCCAAGCGTCGGTAGGCGAACGAATGCCTTCGTCGTTCACCATGGTCGATCCGCCGGCGGTGCCCCCGGTGCCCCCGCCAGATCCGCTACCGGTCGTGCCGATGATGCCGCCCATCGTTCCCGGTCCCGATCCGCTCGTGCCGGTGCCGCTGCCGCCGCCGGTGCCGCCGGTCGCCCCGCCACCCGTGGTCGTTCCCGATCCGGTGGTCGAGCCGGTGCCGGTCGCACCCGAGCCCGTACCGGTGGTGCCGGTGGTCCCCACCGGCGGACGCTGAGCCGGCGGTCCCCGGAATCAGGGGCAGGCGCCGCAATCGCCCGGACACAGGACGCAGCTCTCGCCCGGGCCGCAGCTCGAGTCGCCGCAGGCGTCGCAGTCGAGCGCACCGCAGAAGATCTCCACCTGGTTCACGCAGACGTCGTCCCAGTCGCTCGTGCAGCAGGATGGATCGGCGAAGGGCGCGCAGATCGCGGTGACGCAGGGGTCGCAGGCCGGATCGAGCGCGACGCCCTCGAGGCAGAGCGCGTGCGCGCAGCTGGGCGCGGCATCGGGCAGCGGTGCGTCGGGCACGGGCGCATCGGGCACGGGCGCATCGGGCACGGCGGCGTCGACAGGATCGAGGAGATCCACATCCACCAGGCAGACGCCCGAGGCGCTGCAGACGAGCCCGTCCAGGCAGGGCACGGTGTCCGAGCACTCGGCGTCGCTGAACCGGCCGCAGCCGCTGGTCACCGCGGCCAGGGTGACGAACGCGGCGGCGCAACAGCCGAACGCGACAACGATGCCTCGGACGACCCGCACGAACGACGATGCTACGCCCGCTTACGCGGCCACGCGACGAAGATCCACGCCAGCCCCACGCCGCAGCCGCACGAGCCGCCCTCGCCGCTGCCGCCGGCGCCCGCGTCGGCACCCCCGCCCGTGCGCGCCGTCACGTCACCCCCGCCGCCGCACGCTGCCGCCCGGCAACATCCCGGCCTTGCGCAGGATGCGGCGCAGGTTCGAGCGATCGATGCCCGAGCGGCGCGCCGCCTCCGACAGGTTGCCGCCGGAGAGCTCGAGCAGGTCGAGCAGGTAGCGGTGCTCGAAGTCGTCGAGCATGTGCGCGCGCGCCTCGGCGTAGGGCACGCTGGCGAGCGTGCCGGGCGCGAGCTGCGCCGCGGTCGCCCGCCGTGGCCGCGCCGAGCGCGCGGTCACCGTCCCGGGCAGGTGCGAGAGCTCGATCATGGGGCCGTTCGCGAGCACGACCGCGTGCTCGATCGCGGCCTCGAGCTCGCGCGCGTTGCCCGGCCACGGGTAGGCCACGAGCGCCCCCAGCGCCACGTCGGTGAAGCCGAGCAGCTCGCGGCCGACGCGGCGCGCGTGCTTGTCGAGCAGGTGCCGGGCCAGGAGCGGCAGATCCGGCTTGCGCTCGCGCAGGGGCGGCAGCTCGATCACGAGCGTCGACAGCTTCTGCAGCAGATCCTCGCGGAACAGGCCCTCGCGCACCAGGCGCTCGAGGTCCATGCGCGACGCCGCGATCACGCGGGTCTCGACCTTGCGGGCGCGCGAGCCGCCGAGCGGGCGGTACTCGCCCTCCTGGAGCGCGTCGACGAGGCGCACCTGGGTGCGCGCCGGCAACGCCGCGATCTCGGTGATGAAGAGCACGCCGCCCTCCGACGACTCGAGCAGGCCGCGGCGCGCGTTGTCGGCGCCCGGCATGGCGCCGCGCTCCCAGCCGAAGATCTCGCCCTCGCACAGCTCCTCGCCGACGCTGGCGACGTCGAAGCTGAGGAACGGCCGCTCGCGGCGCGGCCCGCGCGCGTGCAGCGCGCGCGCCACCAACTCCTTGCCGGTGCCGGTCTCGCCGCGCAGGAGCACGGGCGTGGGCGCGTCGGCGAGCTGATCGACGAGCGAGCGCAGCCGGCGCATCGCCGGGCCGTCGCCGACCAGCTCGCTGTCCGGCGACCACGCGGCCAGGCGCTTGGTCAGCGTGGTGTTGTGCTCGCGCAGGCGCTTGTGCTCGACCGCGCGATCGATGCGCAGCAGCGCCGCCTCCAGGTCCACGATCGGCTTGGGCAGGAAGTCGTAGGCGCCCAGCTGGATCGCGTCCACGGCCATCGGGATGGTGCCGTGGCCGGTGACCAGGATGACCTCGGCGAGCGGCTGCTTCTCGCGCACGTGTCGCATGAGCGTCATGCCGTCCATGCCGGGCATGCGCAGATCGAGGAGCGCGACGTCGATCTCGACGTCGGCGTTCGACACGTGGCGCATCGCCGCCAGGGGATCGAGGTAGAGCTCGACCTCGTAGCGGCCGCCCAGCGCCTCGCGCCACGACTCCAGGATGATGGGCTCATCGTCGACGACGATGACCCGCGGTAGCTGACGATCAGGCGACATGCTTACCTTTCCTCCCCGGTACGCAGCCGTGGCACGCGCGCCTCGAAGCGCGCGCCGCCGAGCGGGCTGCCGAGCACCCGCAGCGAGCCACGGTGCTCGCTCAGGATGGTGTGCGAGATCGCCAGGCCCAGTCCGGTGCCGACGCCCTCGGGCTTGGTCGTGAAGAACGGCTCGAAGATGCGCTCGCGCCGATCCTCGGGCACGCCTGGCCCCTGATCGTCGACGGCGATGAGCCAGTTGTCGCCATCGGCGACGAGCACGACGCGCACGCGCCCGCCCGGGGGGCTGGCGTCGACCGCGTTCTGGATCAGGTTGGTCAGCACCTGCTGCAGCTGCAGCGCGTGACCGATGCACGGCGCGATCGTGGCCTCGTCGCCGAGCTCGCGCTCGAGGCGCGTGCCCAGGTTGGGCTCGAACGACAGGAGCACGCGCGCGCAGGCGCGGCGCAGGTCGAACTCGTGCGCGGCGCTGGCGTGCGAGCGGCGCGCGAAGTCGCGCATCGACTGCACGATGTCGCGGCAGCGCATCGCGCTCTCGCGGATGACCTCGAGGTAGCGCGTCAGCTTCTCGGGGGTCACGTCGGGGCGCTGCGCCAGCTGCACGAAGCTCAGGATGCCGTGAAGCGGGTTGTTGATCTCGTGGGCGACGCCGCCGGCGACCCGGCCGATCGCCGCCATCTTCTCGAGCTGGGCGGTCTCGCGCGACAGCTCGACGTCGCGCGAGACGTCGCGGTAGACGCATAGGTGCGGCGCGCCCGGGCCGGGCAGCTGGTAGGCGCGCGCGTCGAAGGCGCGCGCGCGTGTGCCCGCCGCGCCCGCGACCTGGCCGGTGCCGGTGGGCAGCGGGCAGCCCTTGCACGGCTGGGCGCGCCCGAACAGCGCCTCGTGGCAGCGGCGGCCCTCGAGATCGTCGGAGGCGCGCCCGGCGAGCGCGGCGGCGGCCAGGTTCACGCCCTCGAGCACGAAGCCCTCGCGCACGATCGCGACCGGATCCGAGATCGCGCCGAACGCGACGTCCCAGCGGCGGCGCAGGCCGCGCGAGCCGGCCACCTCGCCGGCCGCCGTGGCGTCCTCGGCGACCCGCTGCGCGAGCAGGTCGTTCACGTACGAGAGCTCCTCGTTGCGGTGGCGCAGGCGCTCGAGCACGACGCGGTGCTCGCGGTGCAGCTGCGCGTTCCGCAGCGCCTCGCCGACCACGCCGAGCAGCGCCGCGGGCACCCACGGCTTCTTGACGAAGCGGCTGATGCCCGCCTCGTTGACGCCGCGCTCGAGCACGTCGGCGTCGGCGGCGCCGGTCATGAGGATGCGCTCGGTGTCGGGCCAGCCCTCACGCACGCGCGCGAGCAGGCGCACGCCGTCCATGCCCGGCATCCGGTAGTCGGTGAGCACGACGCCGAACTCCTCGGTCTCGAGCGCGGCCAGCGCCTCTTCCCCGCCCGAGCAGGTGACCACGCGCAGCCCGCCGCTCTGCAGGAGCCGCTGCGTGCCCCGCCGCGGCTCCTCCTCGTCGTCGACGACGAGCACCGCGGGCAGCGGCGCGACCGGCACGGGTCCCGAGCCCGAGCTCACGAGTCCTGGCCTCCCCGGCCATTTCGGCCCGGCGCGGCCGGCTGCAGGGTCGGCCGGCGCGGCCGGCTCGAGTTGCGCGGCACCGTCGCCGACGGCAGATCGAACGCGAACACCGAGCCCTCGCCGGGCACGCTGCTCACGTGCAGGTGGCCGCCGTAGCTCTCGACGATCTGCTTGACCACGACCAGGCCCAGCCCGGTGCCGCGCCCGGGCGGCTTGGTGGTGAAGTACGGCTCGAAGATGATCTGCAGCTGGTCCTCGGGGATGCCCACGCCGTTGTCCTCGACGCGGCACTGTACATAGCCGCCCTCGTCGGGTGGCGCGACCGCGACCATCACCCGCGGCTTGTCGCGGCCGAGCACGGCGTCGGCGGCGTTGCCGACCAGGTTGATGAGCACCTGCTCGATGCGGGTGCGGTTGATGGTGACCAGCACCGGGTCCCCGGGCAGCTCGCTCGCGATGTCGATGTACTTGGCGCGGCCGGTGGCGCGTAGCATCGCCAGCGTGCCGGTGACGACCTCGCGCAGGTCGAGGCTCTCGGCGTGGTCCGGGCCGGGCCGGCCGAGCGACAGCAAGTGCTCGGCGTGCACGCGCAGGTGCTCGCCCACGCGCAGGAGCTGCACGAGATCCTCGGCCTCGGGCGGCTTGCCCACCGCCGCGTTCTCCTGCACGAAGTGCATGGTGCCCAGGAAGACCGCGCAGATGTTGTTGAGCTCGTGGCCGACGCCGCCGGCGAGCGTGCCCAGGGTCGCGAGCCGCTCGGCGCGCAGGAGCTGCGTCGAGCGGCGCTCGAGCTCCTGCTCGAGCAGCTGGCGCTGGCGCTCGCGCAGGTCGTGGTAGGCCTTGGCGTCGAGCAGGTTGCGCACGCGCGCGAGCAGCTCGGTGGCGTCGATGGGCTTGGTCAGGAAGTCGTCGCCGCCGGCGCTCTTGCCGCGCACGCGCGCGTCGCGGTCGCCGAGCGCGGTCACGAACACCACGGGCAGGAGCCGCTCGGTGCCCGGGCTCGCGCGGATGCGCCGGCACGCCTCGACGCCGTCCAGGCCCGGCATCATGATGTCGAGCAGCACCAGATCCGCCGCGCCCTGGCCGATGAGCTCGAGCGCGCGCTCGCCGCTCTCGGCCTCGAGCACGTCGTAACCCTCGGGGCGCAGCATGGCGTCGAGCAGGCGGCGGTTGCGGGCGTCATCGTCGACGACCAGGATTCGCTCGGTCATCCCGGGCCTCCAGCAGGCAGGGTGAAACGGAAGGTGCTGCCGCGACCGGGCGCGCTGTCGAGCCCGATCGTCCCGCCTAGACGTTGCACCAGGGCGCGCGTGAGCGCCAGCCCCAGCCCCGAGCCGCGCATGCGGTGCGGCACCGCGCCGCCCGCCTGCTCGAAGGCGTCGAAGATGCGCGCCTGGTCCTCGAGCGCGATGCCCACGCCGTCGTCGACGATCTCGACCGCCACGAACGGGCCCTCCGCGCGCGTCGCGCGCACCTCGATGCGTCCGCCCGAGTTGGTGTACTTGATGGCGTTGGTGACCAGGTTGGTCACGATCTGGACCACCGCGCGCGCGTCGACGACGCACTCGGGCAGATCCTCGGGCAGATCGTCGACCAGCGCCTGGCCGCGCTCGGCGGCGAGCCCGCGCACCATGCGCAGCGCGTCGCGCACCAGCGGCGGCAAGGGCTGGGGCGTGGGCTGGAACTGATCGCGGCGCTCGGTGACGCGCTGCAGGTCGAGGAGATCGTCGATGAGCCGGCGCATGTGCTCGCCCGCCTGCAGGAGATCCTCGAGGTAGGCGTGCTGGCGCTCGTTGAGCGGCCCGTAGGCGCCGCGCTCGAGCACGCGGCCGAAGCCCAGGATGGCGTGCAGCGGCGTGCGCAGCTCGTGGCTGATGATGGACAGGAAGCGACCCTTGGCCTCGTTCAGGTGCTCGGCCTCCTGCTTGGCGGCGAGCAGCGCCTCCTCGATCGCACGGTGCTCGCCGATGTCGAAGATGACGCCCTGGTGCAGACGGACCACGCCGCCCTCGCCGCGCACCAGCCCGGCGTGCAGACGCACCCAGCGCGCGCCGCCCGGGGTCATCAGGCGGAACTCGACCACATAGGCGTCGCCGTGCTCGAGCTGGGTGCGCATCTCGCCGGGCAGCCGCTCGCGATCCTGGACGTGCACCGAGTCCATGAGCCCCACGCCTCGATCGATCCAGGTGGTCGGATGGATTCCGAAAAGCGACTCGAGCTGCGGGCTCACGTAGACCAGCCGGAGATCCGGGGTCACTTGGGCGTGGAAGGTGACCACGGGGATGTTCTCCAGCAGCACCCCACGCTGACGGAGCAGCTCTTCCTCGATCGACATGCGCCTGGGCCCCACATCTTAGTCTTCCGGACCACTTCGATTCGACAGACTTTTCAGTTTTCCTGGGTAGGCCGGGTCCGAAAAACCCAGTGTCTTCCCTACATTCCACGTGTTTTCACGACGTCGTCCCGGGCGCGGGCGAGGCCGCGTTCGACGCCTCTATGTCACAGCACTACACTAACGTTCAGTCATGCCAACGGCATCGCACGAACGGCTCTCTCTGTCCGAGTTGAAGCGCGCGATCGCGCCGCTCCAGGGCGAGCTCGCGCTCACGCCGCTGGCCAGCGGATGGACCGCGGTGGACGACCTGCTCGGTGGCGGTCTGCCGCGCGGCCGGCTGACCGAGATCGCCGGGGCACGTTCGTGCGGCAAGACCTCGCTCGCGCTCGCGACCGCGGCGCGGGTCACGCAAGGCGGACAACTGGACGCCTGGGTGGACGGGGCCGGCGGGCTCTACC
>JBKJOI010000890.1:0-7060 GCA_046595695.1 Haliangiales bacterium
AGTTCCAGAAAGAACCACGAGGGTCCTGGACGCCCGAACCGACGACGCCCAGGGACGGCCACTGCACTGCCGAAGTGCAGCACGGACGCCTTGCGAGGATCACGAACGGTGATTTAGTCCACCACCCAGACCGCCGCGCTCTCCGGCGGCAGCCGCACGGCCTCGAGCGTATCGTCGACGTTCGCCTCGGACGCGAGCACGCGGCGCCCGGCCGGGCGCGGCCGCTCGACCCACTCGCCGCCCAGGTTCGCGAGCAGCGTCACCGGACCGCGCACGACCTCGATCCAGCGCTGCGGCGCCGCGTGCTGCACGCGCACGTCGGCGAGGCCACCGCCCTGCAAGCACGGCTGCGCCGCGCGTAGCGCCACGAGCTCGCGGTGCCAGCGCAGCAGGCTCGCGTGCGGCTCGCGCTCGCGCTCGTCCCAGTCGAGCCGGCTGAGTGCGAAGGTGGCCTGGTCCTGCGGATCGGGGACGTCCTCGGGCGCCCAGCCGAACGCGGCGAACTCGGCACGCCGGCCCTCGCGCACCGCCTGCGCCAGCTCGGGCGACTGGTGGTCGGTGAAGTACAGGAACGGCGCCGAGGCGCCCCACTCCTCGCCCTGGAACAGCATGGGCACGAAGGGCGCGATCATGACCAGCGCGGCGCCGACCTTGGCGAGGCGCGCACCCGCGAGGTGGACCAGGCGCTCACCGCGCGCGCGGTTGCCGATCTGATCGTGCGTCTGCGCGTAGCCCAGGAAGCGGTCGCCGGCCGGCCGTGCACCCGACCCCGGTGGCGCGAGCGCTGGCCCTCGTAGACGTAGCCGCGCTGGAGCGCGCGCGCCACGTCGGGGAGGCCGCTGAAGTCGGCGTAGTAGCCGCTGCGCTCACCAGTGAGCGCGACGTGCAGCGCGTGATGGAAGTCGTCGCTCCACTGCGCGTCGAGGCCGTAGCCGCCTGCGTCCCACGAGCGCAAGAGGCGCGGATCGTTGAGGTCGCTCTCGGCGACGAGCACGAGCGGGCGACCGACCGCGCCCTCGAGCGCGCGCACCTCGCGGGTGAGCTGCTCGAGGAACGGCAGCGCCGAGGTGTCGACGATCGCGTGCACCGCGTCGAGGCGGAGGCCGTCGATGCGGTAGTCGCGCAGCCACTCGAGCGCGTTGTCGAGGAAGAAGCGGCGCACCTCGTCGGAGCCCGGCCCGTCGAAGTCGATCGCGTCGCCCCAGGGCGTCGCGTGGCGCGTGGAGAAGTACGGGCCGAACTCGCGCAGGTAGTTGCCGTCGGGGCCGAGGTGGTTGTAGACCACGTCGAGCAGCACGGCGAGGCCGCGCATGTGGCAGGCGTCGACCAGGCGCACCAGCCCGGCGGGACCGCCGTAGGCCGCGTGCGGGGCGTAGAGCGCGACCGCGTCATAGCCCCAGCCGCGCGCGCCCGGGAACGCCGCCACCGGCATGAGCTCCACGTGCGAGACGCCCAGCGCGACCAGCTCGTCGAGCTTCTCGATCGCGCCGTCGAAGCTGCCGGCGGGGCTGAAGGTGCCGATGTGCAGCTCGTAGACCAGCCCCGCACCCAGCGGCGGCTGACCGCACGGCGGGTGACGGTTGGTTCACCACCTGAACATATCAATACCACCAGGCGCATGCCGTATTGACGTGTTCTGGAAGATTTTATAATATATTCGGTGTCCGAACACAAATCCTGGTCCTGGAGGCCTGCCCATGAGACGCGCGAATCCAGCTCGAGTCCTGGCGACGTTCCTCGGAGGTTGCGCGGCGGTCCTGGTCGGATGCGCGGGTTCCGCGGATCCCGAGGTCTCGGGAGAGGCCGACCTGGTCGAGGCGACGCGGGCACGGACCGTGCCGGACAAGTACGTGGGCATGTTCTACGCCACGTGGTTCAACGGCACCGAGTTCTGCGGCGACCAGGCGTCGGCCTGCCCGCCCACGTTTCCCGAGGAGGTGCCGCAATGGACCTACCGGTACTGGGGCAATCCGCAGGGCGGCAAGTACCTGTCCACGGACATCGACCGCATCCACCGCCACGCCGATCAGATGGCGGCCGCGGGCGTGGACTTCATCGTGGTCGACTACTCGAACAACAACATCACCCAGCCGAACCTCGACGCGGGCCTGGGCCCGCTGCTCGACACCTACCAGGCGCGCTACCAGCAAGGCCGCCCCACGCCGAAGATCGTCGTGTTCATGCCGGCGATCGCGGCCCAGATCGCCACCTTGCACGCCTCGTACTACGCGAACCACGACAGTCACATCTTCTTCCGGTACCAGGGCAAGCCGCTCCTGCTCTACCGCGCGGATCAGTCGGGATCCTGCCCGGGCAACGCCTGCAGCCACTTCACCACGCGCGGGATGTGGGGCCTCATGGGCCACGGCAACTCCTGGTCGTTCATGGAGCACAGCCCGCAGAGCTTCTACAGCTCGGGGGGCCGCGCCGAGCAGATCTCGGTCGCACCCGCGCAGCAGACCAACTGGATGAGCAACATCCATGGCAATCCCCCACCCCACGGGCGCGCGTGGAACAAGCATACCGGCGCCAACGATGGCTGGTACGGGCAGAACTTCTGGGACCAGTGGGGTCGGGCGATCAGCGTGAATCCCAGGTTCATCGTCGTGCGCGGCTGGAACGAGTGGGCGGCCCTCAAGACCGGGCTCGACAGCCAGGGCGGCTTCACCGACGAGTACAACCAGGAGTACAGCAACGACATCGAGCCGATGAGCGGCGGGCACGGAGACTACTTCGTGGAGTTGCTCGCGAGGCGGGTCGCGGACTGGAAGTTCGGCGGTAACGTGGTCGCGCTCGCCACCAGCGGCGGACAGAGCAGCACGCACGCCGGCGCGGGGTGGCAGCGCGCCATCGACGGCAACCGCAGCGGCGACTGGGGCGACGGCAGCGTGACGCACACCGAGCACGACGAGCGGGCCTCCTGGTGGGTGGACCTCGGCACGTCGCAGGCGCTCGGGCAGGTGAAGATCTGGAACCGAAGCGACTGCTGCGCCAACCGGCTCTCGAGCTTCCGCGTCCGCCTCGACGACGGCGCGGGCCGGACCACGACCATCCGTTTCCCCGGCCAGGCCGGCTCCCCGACGGTGCTGGACTTCAACGGCTCGCGCGCCAAGCGCGTGACCATCCAGCTCGACGGCACCAACCAGCTCTCGCTCGCCGAGGTGGAGGCCTATACCAGCCACGTGGACCAGGCGCCCGTGCACGGCAAGAGCTTTCAGGTGCACGCGAAGCACAGCGACCGCTGCCTCGACATGCCCGACGGCACCACGACCTCGATCGCGCACCAGTGGACCTGCCACGGCGGCGACAACCAGATCGTAAAGCTCGTCGACCGGGGCGGTGGCTGGTGGCAGCTCCGCTTCCGCCACTCCGGCCTGTGTCTGGATCAGAAGGGCCACCCGGGAAACGGCCGCCTCCAGCAGTGGCCTTGCATCGACAACCCCAACCAGCGCTTCCGCTTCGAGGACGCTGGCGGCGGCTACTGGTTCCTCCGGAGTCAGACCTCTGGCCGGGTCCTCGACGTCAACGGCGGCACCGGCGCGACCGGCGACGGCCCGCATTTTTACCAGTGGGACTGGAACGGTAACGACAACCAGAAGTTCAAGCTGGTCCCCGTCCCTTAGCGGCGTGGAAGGACGGGGGATGTCAGCGGCTGCAACCAGGAACGGCGTTCGGAGATTGTCCGGAATCTCGGCCGCAGGTAGGCTGCGAGCATGAGGCGAATTGGTCTGACCATGGTTCTCGTCGCAGGCGCGTGTGGCAGCGATACCGGCCGGCTGGCCGGGAACGACGACGGCGGCGGATCCGGCCCAGCTCAGGACGCGGGTCCCGGTCCGGGCCCCGACGGCGGCGGCGGGACACCCGACGCCGGACCGCCGCCCGTGCCACGGGTTCGTTTCATCGCCATCGGCGACACCGGCGAGGGCAACGTGGACCAGCGCCGCGCCGCGGTGGCCATGCGCGACGTGTGCGCCGCGCGCGGCTGCGACTTCGTCGTGCTCCTCGGTGACAACATCTACGATCGCGGCGTGAGCGGCGCCGACGATCCGCAGTGGCAGACCAAGTTCGAGGAGCCGTACCACGACGTCGACCTGCCCTTCTACGCGGTCCTCGGCAACCACGACTACGGCGGCTCGCTGATCATTCCCATCCCCGGCCTCGGCAACGAGTGGGACCGCGGCATGCACGAGGTCACGTACAGCCAGCACTCGAGCAAGTGGATCATGCCGGCGCACCACTACACCTTCACGCACGGCCACGTCGGCTTCATCGTGCTCGACACCAACAGCCTCATGTGGGCCGACACCACCTACGGCGATCAGCGCACCTGGTGGCCGAGCGCGATCGCCGAGGTCGAGGACCGCGACTGGGTGTTCGTGGTCGGGCACCACCCGTACCGGTCGAACGGCAGCCATGGCAACGCCGGCAATTACGACACGCCCGAGGGCATCCCCAACCCGCTGCCGCTCCTGAACGGCGGCAGCCTGAAGCAGTTCTTCGACGAGGTCGTCTGCGGCACCGGCGCGATCTACTTCAGCGGGCACGACCACAGCCGGCAGTGGCTCGACATGCCCGCGGCGCTCTGCGGCACCGAGCTCGTCGTCAGCGGCGCGGGCGCCAAGGTCACCACCCTGCAGCCGCGCGACAACCAGACCTTCTACGAGGATGCCAGCGAGGTCGGCTTCCTCTACGTCGACATCGAGGGGGACCGCCTGACCGGGCAGTTCATCGACGCCGACGGCAACATCGACTTCGAACGCACGATCATGCGCTAGGCGGGTGCGCTCCTGGCGGAGCCGCCGGCCTCGTGCAACGGCCCCGCGCTCGCCCCGCGTGCGACGGTACGCTCAAGAGCGCGCGCCCGATCAGCTCTGCGTCTTCAGGGTTGTCCTCGACCAGCAACACCCGCGTGGCTGCTGCGGGCGGCGCGTTCTTGTCGTGGACGAGGCGGAGGGCACGGTGGTCGCTGATTCCGCTGAGTTACGCTGCGTCGCCCGAGGCACGACCCGGCCGCAGCAAAAATGCGGCGGCCTTGTCGATCCGGCCAGCCCTCATTCGTCGTGATATCAAAGGCAGGCGATCGGGCCGCCCGAATACAAGGAGCAACCGCGATGCGAGTCATGGTGATTGTGAAGGCGACGAAGGACTCCGAGGCCGGCGTCATGCCCAGCGAGAAGCTGCTCGCCGACATGGGCGCGTACAACGAGGAGCTGGTGAAGGCGGGCGTCATGCTGGCAGGCGATGGCCTGCACCCCAGCCGCAAGGGCAAGCGGGTGCGCTTCGCCGACGGGAAGAAGTCTGTCGTCGACGGCCCGTTCTCCGAGGCCAAGGAGCTGATCGCCGGCTACTGGATCTGGCAGGTGAAGTCGCTGGAGGAGGCCGTGGAGTGGGTGCGGCGCTGCCCCGATCCGATGCCCGGCGAAGAGTCGGAGATCGAGATCCGGCCGCTGTTCGAGGCCGAGGACTTCGGCAAGGAGTACACGCCGGAGCTGCGAGCGCAGGAAGACCGCCTGCGCGCGGAGGTCGAACGGCAGAAGCGGAGCTAACGAGGCAGCTCGATCGTCGCCGGCGACCCGGTGCTGACCGCCGCCGGTCGCAGGCTGTGCCGGTCCCGGCGTTCTATCTCGCCGCGCCCGTGCACTCATGCACCTGCGGGCCGGACGCGCGCGGCGAATGCCTCGACCGGCAGCGTGTTCAGCACGTCGGCGGCCCCGAGGCCGGCGCGCCGCGCCATGTGCACGGCATACTCGGTGTAGTCGAGCTGCGCCACGCTGTGCGCGTCGCAGGAGAGCACGAACGGGATGCCGCGCGCGCGCGCGGCACGCGCGTGCTCGGGCGCGAGATCCAGGCGGTGCGGGTCACCGTTCAGCTCGATCGCGACGGGCGCGGCGGCCGCGGCGTCGAGCACGGCGTCGATGTCGCACGCGATGGGATCGCGGCTGAGCAGCATGCGACCGAGTGGATGGCCCCAGATCTTGAAGATCGGTAGCCTCATGGTGCGCACGAGCCGCGCCGTGGCCTTGGCCGGGTCGAGCTTGTAGCGCTGGTGCACGCTCGCGATCACCACGTCGAGGCGCTCGAGGATCGCGTCGGGCCAGTCGAGCGCGCCGTCGGCGAGGATGTCCGATTCGGTGCCCTTGAGCAGGCGGATGGGTACCCGCGTCTGCACGTCGTCGATCTCGTCCCACTGCCGGCGCAGACGCTCGAGATCGAGGCCGCCGGCGTAGCCCGCCGTGCCGGAGTGGTCGGTGATGGTCAGGTACTCGAGCCCGAGCTCCATGGCCGCCCGCGCCATGTCCTCGACGCTGGCGGTGCCATCGGACCACGTGGTGTGGCAGTGGATCGCGCCGCGCACGTCGCCGCGCTCGACGAGACGCGCCGGCGGCGCCAGCGTCGCGTCGCGCGCCTCGGGGGGGATCCACGGCAGGCCGAGCGCAGCGTAGAAGCCCGCCTCGTCGCGCGCCTCGGCGGTCGTGAGACGTCCGGCGAGCGCGTGCCAGTGCTCCTCGGGCCCCGTCGCCAGCACGAGGAGCGTGCCGTACTCCGCCGGCGGCGCCGTGTGCAGCGTCACCGGTGTCGCGACGCGCGGGCCGGCGTCCAGGTGCGCGCGCACCGCGGCGGGATCATCGGTGGCCACGACCACGTCGATGCACGCCACGGTCTCGGACCAGCGACGCACCTCGCCGGCGATCGAGGCCGCGGCCACCGCGGGGTGCTTCGTGAGGTGTGCCACGAGCACGCGCGCCTGCTCCCGCGCATGCATCAGCAGCGTCCGCGACGGGCCGCCGCTGGCCGCGCCGCCCTTGCGCTCGAGCCCCTGGGGAAATTTTGTGCGCAGGCGCTCGAGCACCAGCGTGCTGCCCGTCGTGGCCAGCTCCGCGATCGTGCGCGCGATCGACTCGCCGATACCCGGCAGCTCGCGCAGCCGCTGCTCGCGCACGAGCGTCTCGAGCTCGCGCGCGCTCTCGACCGCCGTGGCCGCGCGCTCGTACGCGCGTGCCTTGTACGGCTCCCTGTCGAGCGTCAAGTAGGCCGCGATCTCGCGCAGCGAGGCCGCGAC
>JBKJOI010000560.1:0-2762 GCA_046595695.1 Haliangiales bacterium
GGCCTGCTCGCGAGCAGGCCGGCGGGCAGGACGCCCGCGCCCGCCGCCGCGACGTCGACGGTGCCCACGCTGCCGCCGCCGGGGAGACGGTCGGGCGTGGGCAGCGCCTTGCCGGCCACGACGCGCGCATCGGCGAGCCGGTGCACGCGCGTCTCGGTCGCCCCGCTGCCGCGCAGCGTGAACGACAGCATCGACGCCAGCACGCCGTCGAGCCGGCGCGCCGCGCCGCCCGGGGCCGCCCATTTGAAGATCCAGAAATCGTCGAAGTGGTGCGTGCCCGCAAGCGCGGCGAGGCGCACGTACACCCGCAGCGCCGCGTCGGGCGGCGAGGCGGCGACCAGTCCGGCGTACTCGGCGTCGTCGGCGAGCGCGGCCGGTACGGCGACCTTGCCGTCGTGCTCCACGCGCGCCTCGCGCGCCGTCAGGACGAGTGCGTCGCAGAAGCGCGCCCGGTCGTTGCCGACGAGCAGCCGGTCGCCGACGAACGCGAACGCGAGCGTCGGTTCGCCCTTCTTCTCGTGGACGAAGAACTCGACGCCGGCGTGGCGGCGGCTGGCGAAGCGGGCGCGCGCCGCGGCGAGCGGGGTCTTCGCCAGCTCGGCGTCGCTGAGCCGGGTGACCAGCACGAAGCGGGTCTCGGCGAGGTCGTAGACCGCGACGCCGGCCTCGCGGCCGAAGAGCAGGAGCGCGCGCTCGTAGGTGATCTCGAAGCCGGCGAGCAGCTCGAGCGCGGCGAGCCGCTCGGCCAGGCGCAGCCAGAGCATGCCGCGCCGCATGTCCGCGTCGGCGGCGCTGCCGGCGAAGGCGCGGGCGACGCGGCCGTCGTGCCACGCGGCGAGCAGCTCGCGCAGGCGCGGCGTCTCCAGGTACGCGACCGCACCGGCGGGCAGGCCGCGCGCGATCGTCGAGGGGGTGGTCGCGGCGACCCCGGTGCCGGTACGGACCAGGAGCACGCCGAGCATGACAGCCACGAGCGCGGTGGCGAGGAGGACGCCTGCGGTGAGCCGCGTGCGCAGACGGACGAGCCGCGCGCGCAGCCGAACGACGCCGGTTCCCGAACGGACGAGACGGGTGCGCATCTTAGAAGTCCTCCCGGAGCGAGACGAGGCGGCGATCGACGAGGCGCTCGCGGCGCGCCTCGGCGGCGAGATGAACCTCGGCGCGCGCGCGGTAGCCGGCGGCGGCCGTGGCGTCGGTGGTGGCGTGCGCGGCGAGCGTCAGGAAGTACGCGGCGGCCATCGGGTCGCCGGCCTGCTCGGCGCTGTCGGTGGCGGCGAGCGCGAAGGACTGCGTCGCCGCGCGCGCGCCGCCTGAGCCGCGCGCGCCCGCGTCGGTGGCCAGCTCGCGGCGCAGGCGGTCCTCGGCGAGCGGTCCCGCGCTGCGCCAGGTGACCAGGCCGCCGCTCGCGAGCGCGCCGATCGCCGCGGCGTGCGCGCCGGCCGCGCGGCGCGCGTGGAAGAGCCGCACGCGCAGCGCTGGCGATCCTGCGGTCGCGGTGAGCGCGCTCTCGAAGGCGCGCGCCGCCTCGGTGGGCTTGCCGGCGGCGAGCAGACGCTCGCCCTCGGCGGCGTGGGCGTCGCCGTTGCGCAGCGAGCCGGCGCGCGCGCGGTCGAGCGCGGCGCGCGCCCGGGTCGCGTTGCCCGCGGCGCGCTCGGCATGGTAGAGCGCGAGCAGCGTGGCGCCGTCGAAGGGCGTCTTCGCCACCCGCTGCGCGAGCGCGGCGGCGGCGCGCTCGCCGAGCGCGCGATCGCTGCCGACCCAGGCCGCGACACAGGCGGCGGCCTCGGCTCGCGTGGCCCGGTCGACGTCGCGGTCGCCGAACAGGAGCGCGACGTGATCGAGCGCGAGCGAGCGCTCGCCGGCCGCCGCGGTGTCACGCGCCAGCGCCAGGCGTAGCCGACCGTCGCGCGGCGCCAGGCGCAGCGCGCGGAGCCGGTAGGGCACCGCGTCGGCGCGGCGGCCGGCGCGGGCGAACAGCTCCGCGGCTGCGCCGGCGAGCACGGCATCTTCCGGCGCGAGCGCGAGGGCGGCATCGAGGACCGCGCGCGCCCGCTCGGGCTTGCCGAGCGCCAGGTGGGCCGCGGCGAGCCGCTGCGCCGCCGCCGCGCTGGCGTCCCGGCCGGCCGCGATGCGCTCGAAGAAGTCGACGGTCAGGCGCGCGGCCGCGGCGGGCTGGCCGGCCGCGCTCAGCAGCGCCGCCGCGGCGTCGGCCTCGGCCGCGTCGAGGCTGCGCTCGAGCCGCGCGGTCAGCACCCCGACCGCGCGCTCGGTTTCGCCCAGGTGCAGCGCCGCGTCGGCGAGCGCGAGCTCCATCCAGGCGGGCGCCGGCGCAGACGTGCTGGTGCGCGCGGCGATCAGGCCGTCGAGCAGCGTGCGGGCGTGCGCCCAGCGGCCCTGGACGCCGAGGTAGTCGATCAGCGTGCGCTCGGCGTGCGCCTGCACCAGCCGGTCGCCGCGGCCGCGCGCGGCGTCCACGGCCACGATCAGCCAGGGCTCGAGCGCGTCGGGCACCAGCAGCGCGCGCGTGGTCCACGCGCCCTCGCTGCCGCCGGGCCGGTAGTCGAGCCCGTCGGGCTCGCCCCACGCGTAGGTCGAGGTGAGGTCGATGCCGAGCACGACCGAGGTCGGCCAGGCGCGCGTGTCGCCGCGCGCGAGCGGCGTGAGCACGGCGTCGAGCGCGCCGCCCGCGCCGGTGATGCCCAGACCGACCACGACCAGGTCGACGTCGCTCGGCGCCCCCTGCAGCCCGGCGGCGATCGTCG
>JBKJOI010000703.1:0-4264 GCA_046595695.1 Haliangiales bacterium
AAGCGCGCGCGCAGCACGCCGGGCACGCCGCCGGCGACCGCGCCAGCGAGCGCCGCGGCGGCCAGGCACGCGGGCACCGCTACCAGCCCGGGCGTGCCCGCCGGCAGCGCCGCGCCGACCATGCCGGCAGCCAGCTCGCGGCCGGCTCGATGGCCGCCGGCATGGTCGGCGCGGCGCTGCCCGCGGGCACGCCGGGCCTGGTCGCGGTGCCCGCGTGCCTGGCCGCGGCGGCGCTCGCTGGCGCGGTCGCCGGCGGCGTGCCCGGCGTGCTGCGCGCGCGCTTCGGCGCCCACGAGGTGATCTCGACCATGATGATGAACTTCATCGTCACCGGCGCGGTGCTGTGGGTGGGCAAGGCGGGCGCGGGCGCGCGGTTGCCCTCGCTCGGCCTCGCCGGCAGCGCGGCCAGCCTGGCGTTCGTGCTCGCGCTCCTGGTCGCGCTCGCGGTCCACGTGGTCATGACGCGCACCCGCTGGGGCTTCGATCTGCGCACGCTGGGCCAGAGCCCCGAGGCCGCGCGCGCGGGCGGCGTGGCCATCGGTGCCAGCATCGTGGGCGCGCTGGCGCTCTCGGGCGCGCTCGCGGGCCTGGTCGGCAGCGCGACCGTGCTCGGCTACAAGGGCTTCCACGAGGAGGGCCTGGCCTCGGGCGCCGGCTTCATGGGCATCGCGGTGGCGCTGCTCGGCCGCGGGCACGCCGGCGGCGTGGTCGCCGCGGCGCTCCTGCTGGGCTTCCTGGCGCAGGGCGCGCTCGCGGCCAGCGCGCTCGTGCCCAAGGAGATCATCGATGTACTGCAGGCGGTGATCATCCTGTCGGTGGCCGCGGCATCGGCGCTGCGTGCGCGCGCGGCGGGGGCGGGCGCATGAGCGACCTGTTGACGCTCGCGTTCCTGGCGCAGACGCTGCGCATCAGCGTCCCGTACGTGCTGGCGGCGCTGGGCGGCACGATCTCCGAGCGCGCCGGGGTCATCAACCTGGCCCTCGAGGGCATCCTGCTGGGCGGCGCGCTGACCGCCACCCTGGGCGCCGAGCATGGCGGCGCCTTGGCGGGCGCGCTCGCCGGGGTCGCCGGCGGGCTGGCGGTGGCCGGGCTGTACGCGCTGGTGGTGCTGCGCTTCCGCGCCGATCAGATCGTGGCCGGCGTGGCGGTGAACCTGCTCGTGCTCGGGCTGTCGCGCTACGTGATGAAGCTGGCCTGGGGATCGTCGTCGTCGTCGCCGAGCATGCCCGGCTTCGGCCGCTCGTACGCCGACGAGGCCTTCATGGTCGGCGTCGTCGTGCTGGTGATCGTGCTGCACGTCGTGCTCGGCCGCACCGCCGCCGGGCTGCGCGTACGCGCCGTCGGTGAGCACCCCGAGGCCGCGCACTCGCTGGGCGTGAACGTGGTCAAGGTGCGGCTCCTGGCGCTCCTGGGCGCCGGCGCCCTCGCCGGGCTGGGCGGGGCCTGGCTGGCCCTCGACAACCATGGCTTCGTCGACCGCATGAGCGGCGGCCGCGGCTACATCGCGCTGGCTGCGATGATCTTCGGGCGCTGGAAGCCCATCGGCGTGGCGTTCGCGTGCCTGCTGTTCGGCTTCGCCGACGCCCTGCAGCTGAACCTGCAGGGGCGGGCGACCGCGATCCCGCGCGAACTCATCCAGATGTTGCCGTACGTGCTCACCCTCGTTACCTTGGCGGGCGTGATCGGTCGCTCGCGGGCGCCGGGGGCGCTGGGCCGGCCGTGGTGGGGGCGCTGAGCACGCTACTTGTCCAGGAGACAACCTGACCGCCACCTCATCGGTCGCATGTAGGATGTACTCGCATGCTATGAGGGGCCTTCGTCGTGTATGACTATGAGCGGGACTCGCTCGAGAAGTTGGCGGACGCCGTGGCTGGAGAACGAACTCTTACTTCCATAGAAGACGGACCTGGAGCTCCCGGATCGGGCGGGCAACTGCTCGTCGTCGGTGCGGGCCAGGTCTTCACGTACGCCCTGCCGGCTGTCGGCGAGGTCGTGATCGGCCGCGCGCCCGAGTGCCAGGTCGCCATCGACCACCGCAAGCTATCGCGGCGGCACGCGATGTTGCGCCTCGGGCCCACGCCGACCGTGCAGGATCTCGGCAGCACCAACGGGACGCGGGTCGCGCGCGAGCTGCTCCACGGCGGCGAGCCGGTGCCGCTGCCGTCGGGCGAGAGCTTCCAGATCGGACCGTTCTCGCTGCTGGTCGTGCCCGGCCGCCGGGTCGGCGACTCGGGGCAGGTGACGGGCGGCGCGGAAGTCTTCACCGTGCAGGACCCGACGGAAGAGAACGCGCCGCCGCTGGTGCGCAACATCGCGGAGACCGATCTCTCGGTGCTGATCCTGGGCGAGACCGGCGTCGGCAAGGAGCTGCTCGCCGAGACCATGCACCGGCTCTCGGGGCGCAAGGGCCCGTTCCTGCGGCTCAACTGCGCGGCGCTCTCCGAGGGCCTGCTCGAGAGCGAGCTGTTCGGCCACGAGAAGGGCTCGTTCACCGGCGCTTACGCGGTCAAGATCGGCCTGCTCGAGTCGGCCGCGGGCGGCACCGTGCTGCTGGACGAGATCGGCGAGATGCCGCTCGGCATGCAGTCCAAGCTGCTGCGCGCGCTCGAGGCGCGCGAGGTCATGCGCGTGGGCGGCCTCAAGACCGTGCCGCTGCACGTGCGCTTGGTCGCCACGACCAACCGCGACCTGCAGGCGCGCGTGCTCGAACGCGAGTTCCGCGCCGACCTCTACTACCGCCTCGACGGCGTCACCCTGCGCCTCCTGCCGCTGCGCGAGCGCCGCGGCCAGATCGCGCCGCTGGCCATGCGCTTCCTCGCCGACGCGCACCTGCGCCAAGGCCGCACCACCACGATGCGCATCTCGCAGGGCGCGCTGTCCATCCTGCAGGCCTACGCGTGGCCCGGCAACGTGCGCGAGCTCAAGGCCGCCATGGAGCGCGCCGCCGTGCTCTCGGGCGGCGCCGAGGTCCGCTCCGAGCACCTGTCGCTGGGCGCGCGCTCCTCGAGCGGCGACTCGCTCACGACCATGATGTCGGTGACGCGCGAGGAATCGCCCGTGTCGTCGGCGCCTGCGGCGGTTGCGGCCGATCCCGGGTCCGCGCCGGTCGCCGTGCCGGCCGGCGGCTTCGACGGCACGCTCAGCGCCACCGAGACCGCCGAGCGCCTGCGCATCGTCGACGCGCTCGAGACCTGCGCCGGCAACCAGACGCGCGCCGCCCTGCTCCTCGGCGTGTCGCGCGCGACCCTGGTCAACAAGATCGCGATCTATCGCATCCCGCGCCCGCGGAAAAAATAAGCGCTCCCGCTACGGGATCGGGATCTGGAACGAGTCCCACGCGGGCGTATGGTTGCCCTCGTCGGCCGGCTGGTTCCACAGGTACATCGACGGATACGTCTGCACGGCGCCCAGCTCGTCGACCACGACCGCGGTGATGTAGATCTGCGGCACCGCCGCGTCCGCGCGCGTGGACGAGAAGGTCAGCCAGTAGATCGTGCGGCCGCCCGAGGCGGTGACGCCCGGCGACCACTTGGGCCAGCTGTTGGTCAGCCCGGGGCTGGTCTTGCCCGTACACTGCGGTGGATCGTTGGCCTCGAGGCGCAGGGCCGTGCCGCCGCCGGCGTGGACCACGTAGAGCTCCGCCTGTGCGTTGCCGTAGGTGTTTGCGTCGGGCGGCAGGCGGTTGAACGCCAGCAGCCGATCGTCGGGCGAGAAGCTCGGGTAGTACTCGCCCCACTGCGAGTCGCTGGCGCCCGCGACCTTGGTCGCGGTGCCGCCCAGCTTGTTGTTGTAGGGCACGGTGTACAGGTCGCAACCGCTGGTCTCCACGCCGCTGATGACCGCGTTGGGCGTCGAGCAGTAGGCAATGGTCTGGCCGTCGTGGCTGAAGTTGGCCGTGGCCGGGTAGCCGACGTCGCCCGCGCGCGAGATGAGACCCCAGCCCAGGCCCTGGGTCGTCGACGAGGCCTCGAGGTCGCTCCACATGATGTCGGTGTTGTTGAACATCGACAGCGCGATCCGATCGCCATTCGAGAAGTGCGCGGGCGAGAACGAGGGCGCCATCTGCCAGACCCGTTCGAGCATCGTCTTGCCGCTCGCCGACAGGTAGGGCGGCAGGCCGGCGCTGCCATCGATCGCGCGCAGCCCCACGAACATGGTGTCGTCGTCGGGATCTGCGCCCGCGGCGGTGAAGCCCGCGTAGAGGCCGTCGGGCGTCGAGGTGTGGCAGCCGATGCACGAGGTGCTCGCCTGCGGCGGCCGGAGC
>JBKJOI010000728.1:0-4838 GCA_046595695.1 Haliangiales bacterium
CACTACGATCCGTGGTGGAACCCGGCCGCAGAGGCCCAGGCGGTCGGGCGCGCCCACCGCATCGGCCAGGACAAGCCGGTCATGGTCTACAAGCTGGTCGCGCGCGGCACGCTGGAGGAGGCGATCTGCAGGCTGCAGGACGAGAAGCGCCAGCTCACCGAGGCTGCCCTACGCGACGGCGGCGTCACCCACCTCGCGGCCGAGGACCTGAGCGAGCTCTACCGGCGCATCGTCTGAGCTCGCGGCCCGGTGGGTTGCTCAGGCCGCGCGCCATAGCTCGCCTTGGCACACGGCAGGCAGACGGCAGGCAGACGGCGGCTTGTGGTGCGTGGCCGGGCGGGATATGACTCGCGCCACCGCCACGACGTTGGCGCCTGGTACCCATGTCGTCATCGCCTTCGGAGACTGCAGACCCACTGGCACCGCTGACGCGCGCGGGTGAGTCCCCGCACGGCGGGGGCGGCCTCACCACGCTGACGATCGGTGCGCTGGGCGTCGTCTACGGCGACATCGGCACCAGCCCGCTCTACGCGCTCAAGGAGACCCTCTCCGCGCACTACGGCATCGCGGCGCAGCGCGCGAACGTCCTGGGTCTCCTGTCGCTCATGGTCTGGTCGCTGACCATGGTGGTCACGGTGAAGTACCTGGCTTTCATCATGCGCGCCAACAACCGTGGCGAGGGCGGCATCCTGGCGCTGCTCGCGCTCACGCCCAACCGGTTGCGCGAGGCCCCGCCGGGGAAGATCCGGCTGGTGACCTTCCTGGCCATCATCGGCGCCGCGCTCCTCTACGGTGACGGCATGATCACGCCCGCCATCTCGGTGGTGTCGGCGGTGGAGGGCCTGGGTGTCGCCACGCACGAGCTGGACAACGCGGTCGTGCCCATCACCTGCGCGATCCTGTTCGGGCTGTTCGCCGCGCAGCGGCACGGCACTGCCAAGGTGGGCGCGTTCTTCGGGCCCATCATGGTGGTCTGGTTCGCGCTGCTCGGCGGCCTGGGCATCTGGCACATCGCGAAGAACCCCGGCGTGCTCGAGGCGCTGTCGCCGCACCACGCGATCTGGTTCGTGACCCACCACGGCTTCGCCGGCTTCGCCGTGCTCGGCTCGGTGGTGCTGTGCGTGACCGGCGGCGAGGCGCTCTACGCCGACATGGGCCACTTCGGGCCGCGGCCGATCCGCATCGCCTGGTTCAGCATGGTGATGCCGTGCCTGATCCTGGCGTACATGGGGCAGGGCGCCAACGTGCTGGCGAACCCGTCGGCGGCCGCCAACCCGTTCTACGCGATGGTGCCGTCGGGCTGGCCGCTCTACGCGCTGGTCGGGATCTCGACGGCGGCGACGGTGATCGCGTCGCAGGCGCTCATCACCGGCGCGTACTCGCTCACCCATCAGGCCGTGCAGCTGGGCCTGTTCCCGCGCGTCTTCGTCCGCCACACCTCCGAGCACACCGAGGGTCAGATCTACCTGCCGGCGATCAACTGGATGCTCGCCGCCGCCTGCATCGCGCTGGTGCTGATGTTCCGCTCGTCGAGCGGGCTGGCCGCCGCGTACGGCATCGCGGTCTGCGGCACCATGGCCATCACATCGATCCTGTTCGCCGTGATCGTGCGCACGCAGTGGGGCTGGCCGGCCTGGAAGTGGGCACCGCTGCTGGCGCTGTTCCTGCTATTCGATCTGGGCTTCTTATCAGCCAATCTGCTCAAGTTCACGCATGGCGGCTACGTACCCGTGATCATCGGGGTCGTCCTCACCACCGCGATGGCGGTGTGGGCGGTCGGTCGCTCGAACCTGGCGGACTACTACGTGAGCCGCTCGCTGCCCTGGGACGAGTTCGCCAAGGACCTGCGCGTCGACGAGGTCTCGCGCCCGGATCGCATCGGCGTGTTCATGGCCTCCGACGCGCGCGGCGTGCCGCCCATGATGGTGCACCAGGCCGAGCGGATCGGCGCGCTGCCGGGCGCCGCGTTCCTGTTCACGGTGTCCTTCGAGCACGTGCCCTGGGTGGTTCGGGCCGACCGGATCGCCGAGATCACCGATCTGGGCAACGGCTTCCACCGCGTCATCGCCCGCTACGGCTTCATGCAGCAGGCAAACGTCCCCGAGGTGATGGGCGAGGTCCTGCGCCGGATGCGCATCCCGCGCCTGCTCGAGGAGGTCACCTACTTCCTCGGGCGCGAGACCTTCGTCGCCGGCAAGGGCGGGCGCATGGGCGTGGTGAGCGAGAACCTCTTCCGCCTGCTCGCGCGCAACGCGACGTCGGCCACCGCCTACTTCCAGCTCCCCGGCGAGCAGGTCGTGGAGATCGGCCTGCAGATCGATCTCTAGATCGATCTCCAGATCGCGCTGTCGGCGCGCCGCTGGCGCGCTGCTCGCGGCGCGCCGCCGATCACGAGGACGCGGGTAGCGGCCCGAAAGCGGCCTCGGCGCGCGCGACCGTCTTCTCGAACCAGCCGCCGTGCGGCAGCGGGGTGTCCGCGCCGCTCGCGCTCTGCTCGCCCACCAGCGCGGCGTGCAGCTCGAGCACGCGCTTCCACTGCAGGTGACCGGCGGCGCGCAGCTCGGCGCGCGCCGCCTCGTCAGGCTCCCCGACCACCACCTCGGCCTTCACGACCGTGGTCGTCAGGGCCTGCAGCGCCTTCTTGAACTCGCCCGCCAGCGTCTTCACGGGGCGCAAGCTAGCACGCGCCGCTGGCGGCGCCGCGAGCGTAGAGTGCACGCTATGAACATCGCCATCGTCGGTCCCGGCAAGCTCGGTAGCGGCCTCGCCAGGCTGTGGACCCGCAAGCAGCACGAGGTCTACCTGTCCTTCTCGCGCGATCCGAAGAAGCTCGACGCGCTCGCGCTCGAGCTGGGTGCGCGCGCCCACGCGGCCACGGTCCAGGACGCGGTCGCGAAGGCCGAGGTCGTGGTCCTCACGACCAAGTGGGCGCTGGTGCCCGAGGCGCTCGCGCAGGCGGGCTCGCTCGAAGGCAAGGTCGTGCTCGACTGCACCAACACGATGAGCCCGCGCAAGACCCCCGAGGGACTCCCCGAGCTGCGCTCGTGCGCCGAGGTGCTGGCGGCCCTGGCGCCCGGCGCGCGCGTGGTGAAGACCTTCAACCAGGCCTTCGAGCAGCTCCTGCACGCCGAGTCGCGGCGCTTCGGCGGCCAGCAGCCGACCATGTTCCACTGCGGCGACGACGCGGCCGCCAAGCAGGTCGCCGCCCAGCTCATCGCCGACACCGACTTCGAGGCCATCGACGCCGGCCCGCTCGAGAACGCCCGCTACATCGAGGCCTACGCCATCCTGGTGATCCGCCTCGGTCACCAGCTCGGGCTCGGCACCGACTTCGCGATGAAGCTGATGAAACGCTGAGCCTGGCCTGGTGGGTGGGGGTGAACGAGACTACGCGCGGTCCGTGGGTGCGGCGTGCGGGGCTTGCTTGCCCAGGTAGGCGACGATCCAGCGCGCGTACGCCTCGCGGGTCTTGAGGGGAACCATCGCGAGCTGGAAGCGGACGCCCACATCCACGGGAGTCGGCGGTGATGCGTCCGGAGCGACCCAGGCGATGAGCCCGGGGATCTCGAAGTGGTTTCCATCGACCCGGAAGTCGACCGTGACCATGGCACGCCGCTCGAGCGGGCAGCGCGGATCCAGCAGCGCGACGCCCACACCTTCGCAAGAGATGGAACGGATGGCGACGCGCAGGCGACGCTGATCCGCTCCTCGAACGGTCATCACCCCCGCCTGATCGATGCCCGCACGAGGGTACTTCCGATTTACCGTCGCATTGCCCATTCGACGATTCTCGACAATAGGGCGGCAATGTTCGAGAGGCTTGTGAACGGTGAGAACCGCTACGTCTGGAGAGGGTGCCGGAATCTGGGAGATCCGCGTAATTTCGAGGGATTCGCGGTTCGCCCAGGTGCGGCCACGCTTCAGTAGTGTGGCGGCGGTTCGTCCGCGCCGCCGATCGGGTGCTGGTCGGCGCCCGCGGTGGCGATTCCGGCGAGCTGGCGCTCGAGACGCTCGACGCGCGCGGCGAACTCGCGCACCACCTCGTCGAGGGTCGCGACCGTCTTGCTCTGGTAGGCGAGGCGAATCTCCAGGTCGATCAGCTGTTCTTCGACAGACATTTCGCCGGCAGTCTAGCGCTTCCCGCGCCGGCCGCGACACGACGACGGCGATCACATCGGGTAGGCTCGGCCACCGTGGATCTCAAGAGCGCGCTGCGCGACCTCTACGCCGCGACCCCTGACGCCTTCGTGGCCGAACGGAAGCGTCTCGCCGCGGAGCTGCAGGCGGCCGGCGCGCGCGACGCAGCCGCGGCGCTGCGCAAGGCGACCAAGCCGTCGCTGCCGCTGTGGGCGCTCAACCGGGTGGCCCGCGACCAGCCCGAGCGGATCGAGCGGCTGCTCGCGGCGGGTCGACGCATGGTGACCGTGCACCAGGAGCTGGCCGGCGGCGCCTCCGCGGACGCCTTCCGCAAGACCTCCGCGGACTACCGGCGCGCGATCACCGAGGTGGTCTCGGCGGCGCAGGCGGTGCTGCGCGACGCCGGCTCGGCGGCCGACACCGGCGCGGCGCGGCGTATCGAGCGCACGCTCGAGGCCGTGCCGTTTGCAGACGCCGAGCGCCATGCCGCGCTGCGGGAGGGTCGGCTGGCCGACGAGACCGACGGTGCCGACGCGGTCTCGGCGCTGACGGAGCTGGCCGGCAACGTCGGCGCGAGCACGCCGCGCGCGCCCGCTTTTGCGCCCGAGCGTCCCGTGCCGCGCGCCGCGCGTCCGGCGCCGCGCGCCGAGACGCCGGCTTCCCGGGCCGAGGCGCGCGAGGCCCGGCGCGCGGCCGAGCGA
>JBKJOI010000752.1:0-2508 GCA_046595695.1 Haliangiales bacterium
ATGCTCGCCACCGGCGACGCCGCGGTGCAGGAGCACCTGTGCGGCGTGTTCACCCACTGGGCCCGCCGCGGCGTGCACGGCTTCCGCATCGACGCCGCCGCGGATCTGCCGCTCGCGCTGGTGGCCCGGCTGTCGGCGGCGGTGAAGGCGGTCGCGCCCGACGCGGTGGTCTTCGGCGAGGTCGTGCCGGCAGGTCTCGAGCGCTGGACCGCGGTCGGCGCGCTCGACGCCGCGACCGACTTCGCCGCCCAGGAAGGCCTGCGCGCCTGGCTCACCGGGGCGACCAATGCGCACAGCGTGGCGCAGACCGCGGCGCGCCTGCGCTTCCGCCGCGGCGCAGCCGGCGCGCGCCGCCTGGCGTTCACCTCGACGCACGATCAGCCGCGCCTGCGCAGCGTGCTGGCCGAGCCGCGCGCGGCGCTCGTCGGGCAGCTGCTGGTGCTCGTGCGCGCGGCGGTGCCGATGCTGTACTACGGCGACGAGATCGGCCTGGCCGCGGGCGCGGGTGACGGCGCCGGCACGCGCGCGTTCGAGGACTCGTGGCCCGACCGGCAGTGCTTTCCCTGGGACCCGGCCACATGGGATGAGGACGCGCTGGCGCTGGCCCGCGCCGCGATCGCGCTGCGCCGCCGCCACGACGTGCTGCGCCACGGCGACGAGGAGCTCGGCGAAGCTGACGGCGATCCCGACGTGCTCGTGGTCCGGCGCTGCCTCGGCCGCGAGGCCATCGACGTGCTGGCCAACCGCAGCGGCACGGCGCGCACGGTCGCCCTGCCGGCCGCCGCGCCCGAGGCGCGCGCGCAGGTGCTGCTCACCCTCGGCGAGGCCAGCGTCGACGCGCATGCGGGCCGGGTCACGCTCGGCCCGTTCGCGGCGCTCGTGCTCGAGCGCACGCCCGCGCCGCCCGAGCTGCTGCTGCAGGAGGCCAACGCGCGGCTGGCCGCGCGCGCCTTCCAGGACGGCTCGAGCGCCTCGCCGGCGTATCCGACGCGGCTGTACGTGACGGTCACCGAGCGCTGCAACCTGCGCTGCGCGCACTGCATCACCTTTGCGCCGCGGCTGACCAGGGAAGGCAGCGCGCGGCAGCTGCGGCCCTGGCTGCTCGACGCGCTCGCCGAGCCGTTCGCGCACGCCGACTACGTGGCCTTCACGCACGGCGGGGAATCGCTCACCGCGGCCATCTTCCCCGAGCTGCTGCGGCGCGTGCAGACGGCGCGCGCGCGCCGCCCCGGCCGTGCTGACGTGCACCTGGTCACCAACGGCATGCTGCTCGACGGCGAGCGCACGCGGCGGTTGATCGACCTGGGCGTCACCAGCCTGATGATCTCGCTCGACGGCGCGAGCGCGCTGACCAACGATCGCGTGCGCCTGGGCGGCTCGTTCAACGTGGTCGTGCGCCACGTCCGGGAAGCGCTGCGCCTGCGTCGCGTCCTCGGCGCCGACCTGCGCGTGGGGCTGTCGACCGTGATCGGACGCGGGAATGCGCACGAGGTCGACGCGCTCGCGGCGCTCGCGATCGACCTGGGCGTGGACTGGCTGAAGATCGAGGAGACCTACCCGTGCACGCCGTTCGCGCGGCAGGACTTCCTGCCGCCGCGCGATACGGGGCTGCAGGAGGCGGTGGCGCGCGCGGGCACACGGCTCGCCGGCGCCGGCGTCGTGCTCGTGGATCACCTGGATCCGCCGGGCGCTTGCCCGTGCGGCGGAGACGAGACCGTACGCGCCTTCCGGGCCGCGGACGACTTCGCCAATCGAACCCGGTTCGCGCCCTGCCGAATGGCGTGGGAGCAGGCGTGCATCGACCCGGACGGCACGGTGCACGCCGTCGACTACGCGCAGCCGGGGCTGGGCTCGCTGCTTCGTGCGGATCTGCTGGCGCTGTGGAACGGGCCGGTGGCACGCCGGATGAGGGAGCAGGTGATCGCCACGACGACGGTGGCGTCGCGGGTGAAGTGCGCGGAGGAGGGGTAGGTCGGGTACTGAACGCGAACGCGGCCTTACCGTCGATCCATGTTAGCGGAGGTCGAGCGACCAGCGGTTCAGCGTGCCGGTGTCCTGCGCGTAGGCGTCGACGATCTCGAGCGTCCAGTCGCCGCCGCGGGTGGTGCCGTTCCAGTCGGAGAGCGTGTACGCCTTGACGATGTTGTCGTCGGCGCCGCCGGTCGCCGCGTGCAGCGCGACGGTCTTGTCGCCGTGGCGCAGGCGCACGGTCAGGTCGCCGATGTACGTGTGCGTGATGTCGACGTTCACGACCAGCTCGGCGATCGCGGCGCCCGCGGGCACGCTGATCACGCTGGTGATGCCGGCGGGGCTGTTGTCGGGGATGGCGGCGGTCGGGGCCGCCTCGTGGTGCTCGACGCCGGCCGGCGGGGGCGGCGGGGGCGCCACGATCACCGGGACGTCGCTCACGTACGCCGAGCCCTGGTCGCGCACGTACTTCATCGACAGGTAGCCGTAGCCCGGGCCGTACGGGTTCTCGACGCCGAAGCCCGAGGTGCCCCAGCTGTT
>JBKJOI010000765.1:0-5945 GCA_046595695.1 Haliangiales bacterium
CGACCCGCTTCGCGTCGCCGGCCGAGCTCGCCGATATGGGTGTATCGTCGGCAACGCGCGTGCTGGCAGATCAGCTGCTCCGCCTCGTCGCCCACGAGCATCCCACGACGTCAGGAACCCACCCATGGCCAACAAAGAAAAAGCCCAGGCGCTCTTCATCGAGGGCTACCAGAAGATCCTCGCCGGGCTGAACCAGCTGGGCTACGACACCACCGGCGACGAGAACTTCACCGAGACCGCGGCGCGCGCGGCCAAGGGTCTCGGCGAGCTCATCCTGTGCAGCGACGAGGTCAACGCCGAGGTGGCAAAGATGCTCTCGCGCACCTTCCCGGCGAAATACGACGAGATGGTCATCTCGAAGCACAACACCGCGTTCGGCGTGTGCCCGCACCACCTCTTGCCGGTGATCTACCGGGTCAGCGTCGCGTACATCCCGCGCACCAAGGTGCTCGGCATCAGCAAGCTGTCACGCATCGTGACGCTGCTGGCGCGCCGCCCGGTCCTGCAGGAGGACCTGACGCACCAGCTCGCGCGCATCCTGCACGAGGACCTCGAGAGCCGCGGCGCGGCCGCCTACATCGAGGGGCTGCACATGTGCATGGCGTCGCGCGGCGCGAACAAGCACGAGGCGCGCGTGGTCACGAGCGCGGTCCACGGGGTATTCCGGGACGAGCCGGCGACTCGCCAGGAGTTCCTCGATCTCGTGACGGCTGCACATCCGAATCTGGTGTAGCGAGCGCGCCGCTGGGCCCGCGGGCGCCCTTCGCGTAGATGCGCTCGTTCTCGCGCGCGTCCTCGGCGAGCTCCTTCTGCCAGTTGCGCGAGCGGCGCGGCGCCTTCTGGAAGTCCTCGAACATCTGGCGCGCCAGCTCCTTGCGCGAGACGCCCTCGGGCGCGCACATGACGTCGACCTGCGCCGACGCCATGTCGTAGCTCGAATGAATGATCGAGTCGGCGTCCATCTGGAAGTCGGCGAGCAGCTGCTTGATCACGCCTGACGGGCAGCCGAACCGCTTGGCGACGTCGTGGATGTTCTGGAAGCGATAGCCTCCGTCCGCCGTGATGCCCAGGTGGTAGGCGCAGAACAGATCGAACGCGCTCACGCCATGCCGCTCCCCGAGTCCCGTCTCCCTACTCATGCCGCAAATGTAGCGCACGCACGCCCCACCTCCGAAATTCACGTTCGGGGACGGTGCGCCCGCTACCACAGTCTTACTTTCGCGGGACGGTGCTCAGGATCTTACATTCGGGCGCCGGGCCGCCTTCGCCGTCGCGTCGCAGGGCGAACGCGCCCGGAGCTTTGCCTACGTGAGCGAACACTCGTCCTGGACGCTTCGACTGCTGCCCTGCCCCATGGGAGTGCGCCGAGAAAGTAAGAAAGTAAGATCCTGAGCACCGTCCCCGAAGTAAACCGTTTACGGAGAGTGACGTGACATGTATGGTAACGCACAGTCATGGACGGGGAGCTGATTTCCCATTCTCTCGGGGGTTTGCAGGCGCTGAGAGGAACGTTCCCGGAGCCCAACGAGGGCAAGCCGGGTGCCGCGGCACAGCGGCGAGCGGTGGCCATCGTGCGGGCGCTCGGAGCGACCGCGGTGCCGCTGCTGGCGCGGCGACTGCGCAGCGGCAGCGGCGACGAGGCCTCGTGGGCGTACTTCCTGTGCGCGCAGCTGGGCGGCGCGCGCGTCGAGCAGGCGGCACGCGAGCTGCTCGATGACCCGGGCACGCCGGACGAGCGCAAGGCGCTCGCGCTCACCCTGCTGACCGAGCTGGGCGCCGACCTGCCCGACGCGGTGGCGCTCAAGGACCCCGAGGCGTTGCGCGCGGCCTCGGTGGACGATCTGGTGGGCCGGCTCTCCGAGCCGGCGGACGTAGCGCGCGCCGTCGACCTGCTCATCGACCAGGTGTTGCCGGGTGAGCTCGCGACCTTCGTGACCGAGATGGCCGCGGTCGCCAAGGGCAGCGTGACGCCACTCGTGGACGAGCTGCTGGCGCGTGACGATCTCGACGCCGAGGCGCAGCGCGCGCTCGGCAAGCTGCGTAGCGGGCTGCCCACGGCGCGGCCGCTGGCGCGTGCCGGCGGCCGCGTGACCGTTTGGCTCGGCCGGCACGAGGGCGGCGCGCGCATCGTGCTCGCCACGCGCGCGCGCACCGGCGAGGCCTTCCGGCGCGCCGTGATGCTGCGCGTGAACGCGCGCGGCCTGCTCGCCGAGGGCACGCACGAGACCGACCTGCCCGCGCGCGGCGGCCTCCGCACGCGCGCCGCGGAGCTGCGCGCCGAGGGCTACCGGCTCCGGCGCGTGCGACCGCGCGACGCGGCGTCGGTCGTGGCGGCGGCGGCGTGCGCGGCGCGGCTCGCCGGGCGGCGCCTGCCGCGCGCGTACTTCCTGGGCCGCGACCTGCTCGGCCTGACCCGTGAGCACGTGGAGCTGGCCGCGACGCTCGCGACCGCCGACCTGCTCGCCGAGGCCGAGCGGCTGTACGAGCTCGGCCAGCCCGAACCGGCCGCCAAGCTGGCGCTGCGCCACATCGAGGCTTTCCCCAACGACGCCGATGCCCGCGCGCTGCTCGGCTCGTGCCAGCTGGCGCTCGGCCGCCCCGCCGCCGCGCTGCCGCACCTGGCGATGGCCGCGCACCTCGCGCCCGAGGACGCGGCGCACCACTGGAACCACTCGCACGCCGCCAAGGCCTGCGACAAGATGGGCGCCTGCTACCTGGCGCTGCAGCGCTACCTGCTGGCGCGCGATCGTGACGAGGGCGCGCCCGCGCGCACCGAGATCGCGCAGCGGTTCCAGCGCACGTTCGAGCGCTTCGCGCGCGTCGAGCATCCCGAGTCGAGCCCGCTCAACGTGGCACGCTGCGAGGAGCTCTTCGATCGCGCCTACGCGCACATGAGCGCGCAGCGCCACGCCGACGCGCGCAGCGGCTTCGAGGCGGTGCTGAAGCTGGTGCCCTCGCACTACCAGTCGTGGAGCAACCTGGGCGTGGTGCTGCTGGAGCTGCGCGAGCGCGAGGAAGCCGCGCGCTGCCTGCGCCGCGCGCTCGACTACCGGCCGGACTACGAGGTGGCGAGGAAGAACCTGGCGCTGGTGGAAGAGCGCGCCTGAGGCGGCGGCGGTCGGCTCCGCCGACGGCTTACTTGGCCGGCGCGGTCTTGAACGCGAACGGGTAGCTGACCTTGCTCGCGCCGCCCGAGGCGGGGAACAGCCAGGCCTCGGCGTGGGACTCGACGCAGCGGCCGACCGCGGGGCCGCCGCGATCGGTGCCGGCGCCGGCGACCTTGGCCCCGGTGACCTTGCCGTCGGGGCCGATGGCGAACGTCAGCTTGGCCTCGGCGACCAGCGCCGGGTCGCCCGACAGCTCGGCCTCGTAGCAGGCCTGCACCTGCTCGAGGTAGCCGGCCACGCGCCGCTGCACGATCTGCTGATCGAGCGCGCCCACCGCCGCCGGCGCGCTCGCGTCGCCGTACGTCTTGATGGTGGCGTCGAGGTTGGGCAGGAGCTCGCCCTTCACCTTGTCGGCGTCCTCGCGGCCTGGGATCGTCAGGTACGTGGTGTAGAGCTTGTGCGCCGGCTCGGCGAAGCGCTTGTCCCGCGACTTGGCGTACTCGCTGTGGAAGATCTGCGCGTAGATCACGATCTGCTTGGCGACCGCCTCGCGCAGCTCGACCGGCGCGGCGTCGCCCGCGGCGGCCAGCGCCGTCCACGACGCGATGAAGGCGTCGGCGGCCTCGGCCGGGCGCAGCAACCGCGCGTGCACCAGCGCCTGCCCGAGGCGGATCTCGGCCAGCCGTACCGGCGGCGCGCCCGCCGCGAGCTTCTCGCGCAGCACCGCGCTGCCCTCGTACTCACCGGCAAAGAAGTACGCGTCGGCGACCGCGCTGCCGACCTTCTGCATGTCGCCCTTGTCCTTCGCGACCAGGCCCTCGAGCAGCGCCCACGCCGCCTCGGGCGCGCCGCCCGCGCGCGAGTAGATGAGCATCACGTCGCGGCGCAGCGAGATCAGCGACTCGAGGTTCTTCCAGCCCTTGGCGGCCACGGTGATCGCGGCGACCGCGCCGGCCTTGTCGCCGGTGCGGAACTTCACCCACGCGCTCGCGTAGGCGGCCTCGTAGGGCGCGGCGTCGAGCGACTCCGGCAGCGGGTAGGGCAGCGGCTGGCGCGTCTTGAGCGCCAGGTAGTTGCGCAGCGCCTGGTAGCGCGCGAGCTTGGCCGACTTGGGGAACCCGGTGACGAGCCCGTCCCAGGCGGCGGCGGCCTTGGTCTCGTCGCCGATGGCCTGCTCGGCGGCGGCATAGGCGGCGACCAGCTCCTCGCTCGCGGTGGGGTCGGTGCCGAGCGGCGCCAGCACCGCCAGCGCCTCCTCGCGCTGCGCCTTGAGCAGCTTGCGCTTCTCCTTGGCGTCCTCGGTCTTGGGCTCGGTGTACCAGAGCAGGAGCGCGAGGTCCTTGGACTCGGTCAGCTTGGCGACCCCCTTGGCCTTGCCGGCGCGCTTGCGCTGGTCGGCGATCGATCGCTTCACCGTGGTGCCGTTGCCGGGGAGCTCGGCCAGATCGAGCGCGCCGGGCGAGAACACGGTGCCCTTGATCTCGACCGCCTCGAACTCGAGCGGCGTCACCGCGGCGGCACCACCCTGGCCGCCACCGGCGACCTCGGGCGGCGGATTGAACGGCTGCGGCTCACCCACCTCGACAATGCTCTTGTTCGCCGGAGCGCAGGCGGCCAAGACGGCCAGGCCGGCCGCGAAGACTGTCCCAAAATCCATACGCGTCATGGCCGCATGGATTACCACGAAAGCGCCACCAGCAGCGAGGCCTCGCGGTCACGAGCAATGACCGCCGGCACACCCTGAACGTGCGTGAAACAATGGATCCATCCCGCCAGGCAACCCGCGGGCTACACGTCGGCACGGGCGCGGCGCGTCGACGTACGGCTAAGGTGACGCTCCTTCGTCGTGCATCACCACGCGGACCGTGCCGGCCAGCGTCAGCGTGATGGGCTCGCTCATCGCGGGCCCTCCGTCCTGCGGGCAGGTGCGCACGCCGCCGGTCGAGCCCGCCAGCGTGAGGTTGTACTCGGCGCCGGCCGTGGTGCAGAAGCCGTCGAAGGCGATGGTGCCAGTCGGCGTCGAGCTCGAGTCGCGCGCATAGGTGCAGCCGGCCGCGTCGCGTGCGCTCACGTCGACCACCTGGATGAAGCTGTCGTCGGCCAGCTGGATCGGCTGCCCGGTCTTCACGTCGTCCTCGCGGCGCACGCAGAAGGTGAGCGCAAAGCCCGAGCCGGGCTGCTGGCCGGTGATGGTCACGCTGCCGCGGCCGCCGTCGATGGGGCAGTCGCCGCCCTCGACCGCAGTGAACCCGGCGTAGCTGAAGCTCTCGACGCCCGCGGTCACCAGCGTGGCCTCGACGACCGCGGGCACCGGAGCGCCGCAGGGCGGCGCGTCGTCACCGCACGCCGCGAGCGCCGCAGCCGCCGCGAGCATCCGCAGCGGCGCGAGCGCGGCGCCCGCTACGCACCTAATAGGCAAAGGGCACCACCAGTCCGAGCTGCGCCGACCAGGCATCGCCGAAGTACGTCTGCTGCCAGATCCGGTCGACGATCAGATCCAGGCGCACATCGGACCACGACCCCGAGACGCCGAAGAGCGACAGCGCGGCAACCACCTGGCCGCCGAGCGTGTGGGTGCGGAAGGCGGAGAGCTTCGCGTCCTCGGTGATGTAGCTCATGGGATCGTCGACCTGGGCCTTGGCGTAGACGGCCTGGTAGAAGTCGGCCGCGGTCTGGGTGTAGAAGCGATAGCGCCCGCGCAGCTCGAGACCGGGGAGCACCTGTTGCACGACGCGCGCCTCGATAGTGTGCGAGCCGATGCCCCAGTCGTCCAGGTAGAGCCGGTAGCCCAGCACGCCGGTGGTCACCGAGGCGGGCAGGAAGCCGCGCACGCCCGCG
>JBKJOI010000325.1:0-3916 GCA_046595695.1 Haliangiales bacterium
TCCCCGTTGCACGGCTTGCGCCGCCTGGCGGGCTCTTGACGCTGCGCTTCAGCTTCGGGCTCTCGCCCGCCGTCTGGCAGCCTGCTTCCCGGCGCTCCGGCGCTTATCGGGACGGGACTTGCACCCGCTGGAGATGTGCAGGGTGGACCGACCTGCTCCGGCTCTCGCGAGCCGGTCGGTTTCGTTCCGTCACGACGCACCATGGTCGGCGAGATTACCACGCCAAGAGAGGGTGACGGCGGGCGGCGGGCGGGCGCGGCGCGGGCGCTCGGGCTAGGCGCCGGCCTGGAGCTTCTTGATGTCGCCCAGCAGCACCTGCTCGTGGCCCTGCGCCTGCACCTTCTCGTACAGCTTGCGCACGGTGCCCTTCGGGTCGATCACGAAGCTGGTGCGATCCCAGTACGACGTGCCCTTCCACTCGCTCTGCGTGACGCCAGCGCCGCGCAGGAGCTTCAGCTCGGGATCGGCGAGCAGGTCGATGGTGAAGGAGAACTTGTCGCAGAAGACCTTGTGCGAGGCGACGTCGTCGGCGCTCACGCCCAGGACGGTGATGCCGGCGGCGTCGAAGTCGGCCTTGGTCGCGGTGAACGACTTGCCCTGGATGGTGCAACCGGGCGTGTCGTCCTTGGGGTAGATGTAGACCACCAGCCAGCGGCCAGCGAAGTCGGCGAGCTTGCGGGTCTTGCCGTCCTGATCGGGGAGCGCGAAGTCGACGAAGGATTCACCGGGCTGGATGGGCATGGCGGGGGTTTAGCATGCCTCGTCTGACCACGCCGACACGTAGGCGCCGAGCCGTTCCACGGTGGCCAGGAAGCTCGCGTAGTACGGCATGCCACCCAGCGTGGCCGAGTCGCCCAGGACGAGCAGGAAGCGCCGCGCGCGCGTGAGCGCCACGTTCATGCGCCGCGTGTCGGCGAGGAAGCCGAGCTCGCGATCGTCGTTCGAGCGCACCAGATCGACGATCACCGCCTCCTTCTCGCGCCCCTGGAAGCCGTCGATGGTGCCGATCTCGACGCCGGCGTCGCGCTCGCCGGCGAGCAGCTCGCGCAGCAGACGCGCCTGCGCCGCGTAGGGGGTGATGACCGCGAGATCGCCGGGCAGGAGGCCGCGTGCGAGCAAGCGGCGCGCCTCGGCGGCGGTGCGCTCGGCGTGCCCGGGGTTGGAGGTGCTGGCGTCGGCGGTGGCACGCTCCTCGCTCCAGCCCTTGCCCGCGCTGTCGACGAAGACGAGCGGCCCAGGCCGCAGCGGATCCGCCGCGATGCCCAGATCCTCGAGGGTGTGCGCGGCCACGCTCGGCGCCGCGACCAGCCGGCCGCCGTACTTGCTCGCCGACGGGAACGCCATGATGGTCGCGTGCATCCGGTGCTGCACCGTCAAGAGCCGCACCACGTCGGCATCGCGCGCGGCGAGCCGCTCGAAGATGGTCGTGGCCAGGCCGGCGCGCGCGGCGTCGACGTCGATCACCGTGGGCGGCAGCTGGTGCGGATCGCCGGCGAGCACGGCGCGGCGGCCGCGCGCGAGCGCCACCAGCGCGAGCGGATCGACCGCCTGGGTGGCCTCGTCGAGCACGACGGTGTCGAAGCGGATGGCGGCGATGGCCGGCACGTCGGCGCCGGTGGTGGTCGAGCACACCACCGGCGTGCGCTCGAGCAGGGCGGCCTCGGCCAGGCGCAGCTGCTGGCGGGCGTCGACCTCGAGGCGACGCGCCTCGCTGGACAGCGCACGGATCTCGCTGGCCGCCGCGGCCCCGCCGCGCTCGCGCTTGGAGGCGATCCGGCGCCGCAGCTGACGTGCCTCGACGAGCCACTCACGGGCGAGTGCGCAGGTCTCGTCGGCGGCCAGGCGGGCGTCGAGCGTCCACGCCTCGATGGCAGGATCCACGCGCGCCGGATGGCCGAGGCGCAAGAGCGGCACGCCGGCGTCGATCAGACGCGCCGCCAGGTTGTCGACCGCGGCGTTCGAGGCCGCCGTGGCCAGCACGCGCTCGCCGCGTGCGACCAGCTGGCGCACGATCTCGACCAGGGTGCGGGTCTTGCCGGTGCCGGGCGGGCCGTGGACGAGCGCGACCTCGCGGGCGGCCAGCGCGCGCGCGACCGCGGCGATCTGCGGCGCGTTCAGGCCGGCATCGAGCGGCGGCGGCGGCGCGGCCGGCGCGGCGGCGAACTCGGGCGCGCGGTCGCCGGCGATCACGTCGCGCAGCCAGGCCAGATCGCTGCCGCCCTTGGCCTCGCGGAAGCGCGTGATGGCGCGGTCGCCACGCTCGAAGGTCACCTGCGGCGCGTCGCCGTCCAGGTGCACGCGCCCGGCCTCGAGCCGCTCGGGCCACTCGCCGTCGACGACCACGGCGACGCGCTGCGCGGTGCGGCGCGTGAAGATGGCCGGCACCGCGTCGGCCTCGTCGGGCGAGGTCGACCACAGGCGCACCGGATCGCCCGAGCCGATGCGCAGCCCGTCCAGATCGGAGGCCATGCGCGGCTCGAACCAGAGCTGCGCCCGGCCGCCCGCGGCGGCGTCGACGTCGACCAGGTGCAGATCGCGCAGCGCGACGCCGCGGATGACCCGCTCGGCGAGCGGCACCTCGACACGCTCGGCCAGGAAGCGCTCGTTCGCGGCGCGGCGCTCGCGCTTCCACAGCTCGGCGAGCGCCTCGAGCCAGGTGTCGGCGGCGGTGCTCACGACGCGCCGCGCGTCTCCCGCGCGACCAGCGCGCGCGCCAGCGCCAGCGCCAGGCGCGGCGAGTCGTCGACGAGCTGCTCGAGCTGGACGCGCGCCAGGCGGCCGACCACGGCGCGCTCGAGCGCGGTCACCCGCGACGGGCCGGCGCCCGCGCCCAGCAGCGCCGCCGCGCCGAAGCCGCCGCCGGCGCCGATCTCCTCGGCGCGGCCGTCCTCCCACTCGACGCGCACGCGCCCGGCCGCGACCACGAAGAGCGCCTCGCCGCCCTCGTCGCTGGCGGCGACCGCGGCGCCGGCGCCGAAAGCCTCCCAGCCGACCAGCGCGGCCAGGTCGGCGAGCTGGCGCGCGCTCAGCTTAGCGAACAGCGGCACACCGCGCAGCGCTGCCATGGTGTCGACCTTGCCGGGCATCTCCCAGGCATCCTCGTCGCTGTCGGCGATCCGACGCAAGAGGCGGCGGGCGTCCAGCTCGGCGAGCGGCGCGCGCGCGGCGGCGCGGATGGCGTCAGCGTGAGCGGCGCGGCCGCCGGCGCCCAGGGCCTGCACCAGCAACGCCCGCGCCAGCGGATCGGCACCCGCGAGCTCGGCGCGCGCGGCCGCGCCTGGCGCGGGCAGGCCGCCCGGGGCCTCGGCGGCGCGCGCGGCCTCCTCCTCGTCGGAGACGTCCTCGAGCGCGGGCAACAGGCGCCGGCCCAGTGCGCGCGGCAGGAGCGCGTCGAGGGCCTCGAGCGCGCGCGCGCGCGCACGCGGGCTGGTGGCGCCGAAGAGCCGCTCGGCGGCCGCGCCGACGCGACGCTCGCCCAGGCGCACCTCGACGACCAGGAGCAGCGTGCGCGCGATCTCGCGGCGGCGCTCGGCCAGGCGCTGCTGGAGCAGCGCGGCGGCGGCGGGCGCGGCGACGGCGGCGACGGCGGGCGCGCCGGGCGCGGCGACGGCGGGCGCGCCGGCACCGTTCGCGGCGTTCCTGTCGTTCGTGCCGACCCCGTTCGCACCGAGCGCGGCCCGGTGCGCGCACGTCCGCGCCAGCTCGGCGAGCTCGCCGTCGACGACGTCGTCGAGCGCCGCGGGCGTCGCGCGCAGCTCGCGCACGACCTCGAGCGCCGCGTCCCGCGCCGCACGCCGGCCGAAGCGCGCCGCCACCAGCAGGGCCGGCAGCGCGGGCGCGCCGAGCGCCGCCAGCGCCGCGGCCGCGGCCTCGCGCACCCCCGCGTCGGCATCGGCGAGCAGGCGCGCCAGCGCGG
>JBKJOI010000470.1:0-5839 GCA_046595695.1 Haliangiales bacterium
GGCTGTGAGGAAGGCCTCCGCTTCGCGATTCGCGAGGGTGGTCGTACCGTCGGCGCCGGCGTCGTCTCCAAGATCACCGACGAACCGGTCACCGGCAAGTAGTCGATCGTTTCAACAGTACTCACGGCTATTTACGGCCTGAAGCAGGAAGCAGGATAGAACCATGGCCAAGAGCAATCGCGTCATCGTGACCTTCGAGTGCAAGGACTGCAAAGAGCGGAACTACTCGACCACAAAGAACAAGCGGACCACGCCGGACAAGCTCGAGCTGTCGAAGTATTGCCCGCGCTGCCGCAAGCACGTGTTGCACAAAGAGACCAAGTAGTGTAGAAAACCCTTCCTTTTGCTGAATGGCAACGGGGAGGGGCTATAGGGCAGTAGCTCCAATGGTAGAGCGGCGGTCTCCAAAACCGCATGTTGTGGGTTCGAATCCCTCCTGCCCTGCCCGGAAACGTTCGCGAGCCGCTCAAGAAAGAACCGACGGAAGCCATGCAAGCGCAGCCGGAAGAAGGGCCGAACAAAGCCGTCCACATGATGTTCCTCTCCGGGGGACTCCTTCTATTCTTCCTCCTCAACTGGACGGGGGAATGGATCGGTGGCTACTTCGTTCGCAACCCGAGTGACTTCCTGATCAACGGCGCCTCGGCCTTCGTTGCGCTCGTCGCGGGCGTCGCGCTCTACCGGAATGACCGCGTGTACACCCTGGCTCACGAGATCGCGAGTGAGCTCAAGAAGGTGACCTGGCCGACCAAGAAGGAAACCCAGTTGGGTACGATCGTCGTGATCGTCATGGTGATCGTGTCGGCGATCATTCTCGGGGCCTTCGACGCGGTCTGGTCCACCCTGACCGACGCCATCTACGGGTGACCAACTTGACCGGTGTAGCGGAACAGGCAACGGAGCGCTCAATGGCGATGAAGTGGTACGTGGTTCATACCCACTCGGGCCACGAGAACAGAGCCAGGCTTTCGCTGCTTGAACGCATCAAGCAGCACAGCCTCACTGACGTGTTCGGCGAGATCCTCATCCCCACCGAGAGCGTGCTCGAGGTGAAGCAGGGTCAGCGCCGGACGTCGACGCGTAAGTTCTATCCCAGCTATCTGTTCGTGCAGATGGAGCTGTCCGAGAAGACGTTCCACCTGGTCAAGAACACGCCCAAGATCACCGGCTTCCTCGGCGGCACCACGCCGACGCCGGTCAAAGAATCGGAGATCGCGGCCATCCAGACCGCGCAGTCCGAGGGGCAGATCAAGCCGAAGCCGCGCGTCCACTTCGAAGAGGGCGACTCGGTTCGAGTGATCGAAGGTCCCTTCGCCAACTTCGCCGGTACGGTCGAAGAAGTGAAGGCCGAGAAGCAGAAGGTCCGTGTGCTCGTGTCGATCTTCGGCCGCGCTACGCCGGTCGAGCTGGATTTCGGGCAGGTCGAGAAGGCGTAACGCCTCGTCCTCTTGGGCGAAGCTTCTTTCTAAAGTGAAGAGCAGGAAACGGTCATGAAGAAGATTACGGCGTTCATCAAGCTGCAGTGCCCCGCTGGCAAGGCTAACCCGTCGCCGCCCATTGGTCCGGCGCTCGGTCAGCACGGCGTGAACATCATGCAGTTCTGCAAAGAGTTCAACGCCAAGACGGCGCAGCAGGGCGACTTGATCATCCCCGTCGTGATCACGGTCTACAACGACCGTTCGTTCACGTTCATCACCAAGACTCCGCCGGCGGCTGTGCTGCTCAAGAAGGCCGCGGGTATCGAGAAGGGTTCGGGCGAGCCGAACAAGAGCAAGGTCGGGAAGGTCACGAAGAAGCAGGTCCGCGACATCGCGACGCTGAAGCTTCCCGATCTCAACACCACGAACCTCGATGCAGCGATTCGGACCGTCGAGGGAGCCGCGCGGTCCATGGGGCTCGACGTCATCGACTAGCCGAAAGGCTGGCTCGACGGCGCCGCTCTCCGACGTACCGCAACGCGTTAGGTAAGGGTAAGAACATGGCTGGAAAGCTCTACGACAACGCACTCAAGAAGCTCGATCGTTCGCGCAAGTACAGCACCGCCGAGGCGTGTCTGCTGCTTCCGGAGCTCAAGGTCTCCAAGAAGCACGACCACACCGTCGACGTTGCTGTGCGCCTGGGCGTGAACCCGAAGCACGCGGACCAGATGGTCCGTGGCGCCGCCGTGCTCCCGCACGGCACCGGCAAGACGATCCGCGTCCTCGTCATCGCCAAGGGCGAGAAGGCCAAGGAGGCTCTTGCCGCCGGGGCCGACTTCGTCGGCGCCGAGGACATGATCGACAAGATCGGCAAGGAGAGCTGGTTCGAGTTCGACTCGATGGTCGCCACGCCCGACATGATGGGTCTGGTCGGTCGTATCGGTCGAATCCTCGGTCCCAAGGGCCTCATGCCGAACCCCAAGGTCGGCACGGTGACGCCGGACCCCGCCAAGGCGGTCCGCGAGCTGAAGGCCGGTCGGGTCGAGTTCCGCGTCGAGAAGGCCGGCATCGTGCAGGCGCCCTTCGGCAAGCTGTCCTTCGGCTCGCAGAAGCTCGAGGAGAACCTGCGCTCGCTGCTCGAGCTCCTGGTTCGGCTCAAGCCGTCCTCGGCCAAGGGCACGTACATGCGCTCGATCACCGTCTCGGCCACGCACGGGCCGGGCATCAAGATCGACCCGAACGAGTTCATGGCCGCGGCGATCAAGCAGTAGTCCGCGACCGACCGCGACACAGAGATACGAAACGCAAAAACGGTTACCAAAAACATACGAGACACTCTGTCGAAGAAGCAGGCGGGCCGAGCGATAGGCCCTTGATTCCGGGAATGCCGGAGCCAGCGGAGACAGAGGGTGCGATTCGGGCGAGCGACCCGGAGAACCCCCTCTGTGAAAGACCGAGGGGTTCTCATTTTTTGAGGGACTAGAGGTTCAGATGGACAAGGCGCAAAAGGCAGAGGCTGTCGACCAGATCAAGGGTCAGTGGACTGACGTTCAGAGCATCGTGCTCGCGGAAGCTCGCGGCATCGACGTTCCGACCGTGACCGCGATCCGCGACGAGTTCCGCAAGGTCGGCTGCCACTACAAGGTCCTCAAGAACACGCTCGTTCGAATCGCGATTCAGGGCACTCCCATCGAGCCGCTGTCGAAGCTGCTGGTGGGCCCCACGGCGGTGATCTGGTCGATGGACTCCCCATCGATGCCCGCCAAGGTGGCGACCAGGATCGCGAAGGAGAACGCCAAGTTCGTCGTTCGTGCCGGGTATTTCGATGGTCAGGTCTTCGACGCCGCTGGCGTCACGAGCCTCGCCTCGATGCCGGGCAAGGACGAGTTGAGGGCTACGTACCTCATGACCCTGCTGGCCGTGCCCACGGATTTCGTGCGGCTCATGGCGGCTGGGCCGACGAACTTCCTCTACGCGCTGCAGGCGCGTGAGAACCAGCTGGCGGGCAAGTAGTAACGCTCCACGGTTGGTAGTTGGCTTCGCGAAAACGACAACGGTAACGAGAACATAGCAGTTTAGGGAAAAGGATCAGGACCATGGCGAATCTCTCTCAGGATCAGGTCATCGACTACCTCTCGAACCTCACGGTGATGGACATCTCCAAGCTCACCAAGGCGCTCGAGGACAAGTGGGGCGTCAAGGCGGCTCCGGCGATGGTTGCCGGCGCGGGCCCGGCGGCGGCGGCGGCTCCGGTTGCGGAAGCGCAGACCGAGTTCTCGGTCGTCCTCAAGGAGGCCGGTGCCAACAAGATCGGCGTCATCAAGGTCGTGCGTGAGCTGACCAGCCTCGGCCTCAAGGAGGCCAAGGATCTCGTCGACGGTGCCCCGAAGGAAATCAAGGGCGGCGTGTCCAAGGACGACGCCGAAGCCATGAAGAAGAAGATCGTCGACGCTGGCGGCGTGGCCGAGATCAAGTAATCCCCGACCGCGCCCAGCAAGAAAAGGGCCAATATGGCCTTACATCTGGGCGCGGTAGTGGTTATTTGTTCCGGATTCGTCGCACACGGTCCGCCTAGCGGGCCAAAAGGTCGGAATCAAATTTTGCTGCAGATCGCGCGAGCGGTCCCATTCTCTGCACTTCACTCGGAGCTCGCCGTCAGGCGGGCCGCGGGGCGGAGCCTCGTCCGCACCAAGGGGAACCACTAGATGGCGAGCGTGATTCAAGGAAACTTCCGGGTTCGGAAGAACTTCGCGAAGATCACCAAGATCATCGACATCCCAAACCTCATCGACATTCAGAAACAGTCGTATGAGAAGTTCCTGCAAAGGGACACGCCGCACGAGCAGCGTGAAGATGTCGGGCTCCAGGGAGTGTTCAAGAGCGTCTTCCCGATCAAGGACTTCTCCGAGACGAGCTCGCTCGAGTTCGTCTCTTACAACCTGGAGAAGCCCAAGTACGACGTGGACGAGTGCCGCCAGCGCGGCATGACATTCGCGGCGCCCATCAAGGTGGTGATCCGCCTGGTGGTCTGGGACGTCAACGAAGAGACCGGCTCGCAGTCGATCCGCGACGTCAAGGAGCAGGAGGTCTACTTCGGCGAGATCCCGCTCATGACGGAGAACGGTACCTTCATCATCAACGGTACCGAGCGTGTCGTCGTCAGCCAGCTGCACCGCTCGCCGGGCGTCTTCTTCGATCACGACAAGGGCAAGACGCACTCGTCGGGCAAGTTGCTCTACTCGGCGCGCGTGATCCCTTACCGTGGCTCGTGGCTCGACTTCGAGTTCGACGCCAAGGACATCCTGCACGTCCGCATCGACCGCCGTCGCAAGCTCCACGCGACGGTGCTCCTGCGTGCGCTCGGGTACTCCACCGAGGAGCTGCTCAACTACTTCTACAACACCGAGACGGTGTTCCTGGAGACGGGCAAGAAGTCCTCGAAGTCGGTCGAGTACGACCTCCTGCCTGGCCAGCGCGCCACGCGTGACATCCGGCACCCGGAGTCGCGCGAGATCCTGGTGAAGAAGAACCGTAAGTTCACCAAGCAGGCGATCAAGAAGCTCAAGGACTCCGGCGTCGATCGCCTGCCCGCGGAGCCCGCTGAGCTCGCCGGCAAGGTGTCGGCGCACGACGTGATCGACGAGACCACGGGCGAGGTCCTCCTGCAGTGCAACGAGGAGCTCACCGAGGCCAAGCTCGAGGAGCTGCGCGAGCACGGCATCGAGTCGTTCAAGATCCTGTTCATCGACAACCTGAACGTTGGTCCGTACCTTCGTGACACGCTCATCGCGGACAAGCTGCAGGGTCCCGACGAAGCGATCATGGAGATCTACCGTCGTCTCCGCCCGGGCGATCCGCCCACGATGGAGACGGCGCAGAACCTGTTCCACAACCTGTTCTTCAATCCCGAGCGCTACGACCTCTCGAAGGTCGGTCGTCTCAAGCTGAACTACAAGTTCAAGCTGGACGAGTCGCTCGAGAACACGGTCCTGACGAAGCGCGACATCCTCGAGACGGTCCGCTACCTCATCGACCTGAAGAACGGCAAGGGACAGATCGACGATATCGATCACCTCGGCAACCGCCGCGTCCGCGCGGTCGGCGAGCTGATGGAGAACCAGTACCGTATCGGTCTGGTTCGTATGGAGCGCGCCATCAAGGAGCGCATGAGCATGTCTCAGGAAATCGAGACGCTCATGCCGCACGACCTGATCAACGCCAAGCCGGTCTCGGCGGTGGTCAAGGAGTACTTCGGCAGCTCGCAGCTCTCGCAGTTCATGGACCAGACGAACCCGCTGTCCGAGGTGACGCACAAGCGCCGCCTGTCGGCCCTCGGACCTGGCGGCCTGACCCGCGAGCGCGCCGGCTTCGAGGTCCGCGACGTCCACGCCACGCACTACGGCCGTATCTGCCCGATCGAG
>JBKJOI010000499.1:0-5915 GCA_046595695.1 Haliangiales bacterium
GTCCGCTGCGCGTCCCGGCGTCCGCTGCGCGGCCGCGTTCACTTGCATAAGTCCGAATGTTGCCCCCCCGCTCCCGGCGGGTGTAACACCGGGAGCATGCTGGCCCTCGACCGCGTGACGAAGCGCTACGGGCGCCACGGCGAATGCGTGGCGCTCGACAACGTGTCGCTGCTCGTGGACGAGAACGATTTCATCGTGCTGACCGGCCCCTCGGGCGCGGGCAAATCGACGCTGCTCAAGCTCATGTTCGCCGCCGAGCGGCCCGACTCGGGGCGCGTGCTCCTGCTCGGGCGCGACATCGGCAAGCTGCGCCGCTCGTCGATCCCGTACCTGCGCCGCAACGTGGGCGTGGTGTTCCAGGACTTCAAGCTCCTGCCGGATCGCAGCGCGCTCGACAACGTCGCGATAGCGCTCGAGATCCGCGCGCTGCCCGCGCGCGAGATCAAGGCGCGCGCCGCCGAGGCGCTGGCCGCGGTCGGCCTGGCCTGGAAGGTCGACGTCACGCCGCGGCAGCTCTCGGCGGGTGAGCAGCAGCGCGTCGCCATCGCGCGCGCGCTCGTCGGTGAGCCGGCCATCCTGCTGGCCGACGAGCCGACCGGTAACCTCGACCCCAAGCTGGCGCAGGATCTGCTCGCGGTGCTGGCCGACGTGCACCGCAAGGGCACCACGGTGATCCTGGCGACCCACGACCGCGAGGTCATGGAGACCGGCGAGCAGCTGGGCTGGCGGCGCGTGCACATCGACTCCGGGCGCGTCGTCGCCGACGAGTGGCGGCGCGTGCGCGAGCCGGAGCACGCGTCGGATCCGCTCTCCGAGGCCGAGACGATCGCCGCCGCCGCGACCTTCGCGCCGCTCTCGCAGCCGCTGCCCACGCCGGTGCTGGTGCCGCCGAGGTCACCGATGCCGCTGCCGCAGGACGCGGTCCCCGAGGCGCAGATCGTCCAGTTCCCGATCAGCGCGCGCATCGAGGGCGCCAGCCGATGATGAGGATGTCCGTGCTCGAGTCCTTGCGCGCGACCACCATGGGCCTCGCACGCGCCCTGCGCGGCGCCGCGCGCCGCCCGCTCGTCACCGTGCTCGCCACCGGCGCGGTCGGCGTGTCGCTGCTGCTGGTCGGCCTGGTCGTGCTCGCGGCGCAGAACGTGGCCCAGCTGACCCGGCCGTGGGGGCAGGGCGTGCAGATGGTCGTCTACCTGGGCGACAAGACCACCCCCGAGCGCGCGCGCGCGATCGCCGACGTGCTGCGCGGCGTCGAGGCCATCGAGCGCGTCGACTACGTGCCGCCCGACGCGGCGCTCGCGCGCCTGGAAGAATCGCTCGGCGATCGCCGGGATCTGCTCCAGGGCGTCGAGGTCGGCTACCTGCCCGCGTCGCTCGAGGTCACGCTCGCCGACGGCGTGCGCGAGGTCGCCGAGGCCAGCCCGCTGGTCGCCAAGCTACGCGCCACCGCCGGTGTCGAGGAGGTCGAGTTCCTCGGCGACTGGGTCGACAAGGTCACCTCGCTCATCCGCACGCTGCGGCTGGCGGCGCTGGCGCTCGCGATCGTCGTCGCGCTGGCGTGCGTGTACGTGGTCGCCGGCACCATCAAGCTGGGCATGTACGCGCGCAAGGACGAGATCGAGGTGCTCAAGCTGGTCGGTGCGACCGATCGCTTCGTGAAGGGACCGCTGGTGGTCGAGGGCGCGCTGCAGGGCGCGCTCGGCGCGGGCGTCGCGCTGCTCCTGCTCTACGTCGCGTTCCGCCTGGGCGCGCCCGCCCTCGAGGCAGCCCTGGGCGGCGCGGTCGGGCCGCTGCACCTGTCCTTCTTGCCCGGGGCGCACGCGGCGCTCGTGATCGCGGCGGGCGCGACCCTCGGGATCGTCGGCAGCTGGGTGGCCATCGGTCGCTATGCCGACGCGTGAGGGCCGCCATGCCGATGCGTGATTCGGTCACCCGCTTCGGCCGCGCCGCGGCGGTGCTGGTCGTGAGCGGCCTGGCCGCGGTGGCCGCGGTCGCGGTCGCCGTTGCCGCCGCGCCCACCGACCTGGCGCGCGCCGAGCGCGAGCTCGCCACCGCCCAGCGCAGCCGCACCCTGGTCGCCGACAAGCTGGTGGCGCGCGAGGCCGAGCTCGCCCACCGCGTGCGCACGCTCTACAAGCTCACCCGCGCCGGGCACGCGCCGCTGTGGGCCGACGAGCACGCGCGCACCGATCTCACCCGCCGCCGCGCCGTGGCGCGCCGCCTGATCTTCCGCGACCTCGAGGAGCGCCGGCTGCTGCGCGAGGAGCTCGACCGCGCCGACGTCCAGGCCGCGCGGCTCGTCCGCGACGTCGCCGATCAGGCCGCCGCCGCGCCACCCACGCTGCCCGCGCGCTCGCTCCTGCCGCCGGTGGGCGGCCAGCGGACCGGACGCTTCGGCGTCCGCCTCGACCGCGCGACCGGCGCGCGGCTGATCAGCCGTGGCGTCACGTGGCCGACGATCGCGGGCGCCGTGGTCAGCGCACCGTTCGCCGGCCAGGTGGCCCACGTCGGACCCCTGCGCGGCGTCGGCAACGTCGTGCTCCTGCGCGTTGCCGGCGATGGTGGCATCACCATCCTGGTGACCGGGATCGTCACGCTCGACCCGGGCGTGACCACGGGCGTCCAGGTCGCCGCGGGCGCCCGGCTCGGGGTCGCCGGCGTCGGCAAGGTGACCCTCGAGCTGCGTCGCGCCGGTCGCACCGTCGATCCGACGCCGTTCCTCGCCGCCGCTCGTTAGGCCTCGCGCCGGTGAGCACAAGCGAAGACGCCGACGAGCACAATCGACGGAGCGAGGCGGCAACGGCTATACTGCGGCCCATGCCGTTCCCGAAGTGGCCGCGGTCTCAGGTGGTGGGGGCGTTCCTGGCCGGTGCCGTGGCGGCCACCGCCGTCGGTGCCTGGGCCGCGCCCTCGCCGCGCGGCAAGCAGGAGAAGCGCTTCCAGAAGCTCGATGTGTTCGCGCGCGTGCTCTCCTACGTCGAGAACAACTACGTCGAGCAGATCGACGAGCGCAAGCTCATCTACGGTGCAGCCAAGGGCATGGTCCACACCCTGGACCCCCACTCGGCGTTCATGACCCCTGACGAGTTCAACGATCTCCAGGCCGACACCGAGGGCGAGTTCGGTGGCGTGGGCCTGCAGATCGACGACGAAGGCGGCGTGCCGATCATCGTCGAGGTGCTCGAGGACACCCCGGCGGCGCGCGCGGGCCTCCTCGCCGGCGGTCGCCTGCTCAAGATCGACGGCGTCGCCACCGCCGGTCGCGACGGCGGCGAGTCGACCGCGCGCCTGCGCGGCAAGCCGGGCACGCAGGTCGTGATCGAGCTCGAGCGCCCGAGCGTCAAGGGGGCAGCGGCCAAGGACGGCGGCGCGGGCGATCCCGCCACGCCGCGCACCTTCACGATCACGCGCGAGGTCATCCGCGTGAAGGCAGTCGAGTCCCTGGCGCTAGCGCCCGGCGTCGTCTACGTGCGCATCAAGCAGTTCCAGGAGCGCACCGACCAGGAGGTCGTGGCTGCGCTCGAGGCGCACAAGCAGCAACACGGCAAGATCGACGGCCTCGTGCTCGATCTACGCGGCAACCCGGGCGGATTGCTCGACCAGGCGGTCCGCGTGGCCGACCTGTTCGTATCGTCGGGCGTGATCGTCACGACGCGCGGCCGCGGCGGCAAGAAGCTGGAAGAAGAGGTCGCACGCGACGGCGGCACCTTCAGCGGCTTCCCCATCATCTGCCTCATCAATGGCCAGTCGGCCTCGGCGTCGGAGATCGTCGCTGGCGCGCTGCAGGACCACGGGCGTGCGCTGCTGGTCGGCACGCGCAGCTTCGGCAAGGGATCGGTCCAGTCGGTGATCCCGCTCGAGGACGGCAGCGGCCTCAAGCTCACGATTGCCCGCTACTACACGCCCAAGGGCCGCTCGATCCAGGAGCGCGGCATCGAGCCCGACGTCGAGGTCGAGCAGCTCGACGCCGATCAGGTCGCGAAGGCGCGAGTGATCGAGGACGTCGAGCGCGAGGAAGACCTCGAGGGCCACCTGCGCAACGAGCAGGGCGCGGGCGCGGCGAGCGGGAAGCCCAACCGCAAGCCGCGCGGGAAATCGTCCAAGCCGGCGGCGGCGCCGCCAGTGCCCGGCACGCCGCTCGAGCAGATCCTGGCCCGCGATCACCAGCTCAAGGTGGCCTTCCAGACGCTCTCGGCGCATCGCAAGCTGAAACCCTAGCCAGCCGCACCGATTCGCAACACGAAGTCGAACGAACCCCGAGAGCGAAGCGACCACAAGCGAAGCGACCACAAGCGAAGCCGAACGAAAATGAAGAAAGGGCCGGCTTGACAGATGAACGACCCGAAAAGTAAGCTTTACGTGGGTTTGCGCTGTCGGCCCGACGCCAACGCTGATGTATAAGCTCATCATCCAGGACGACGAAGGCAAGACGACCGTCGTCCCCCTCATCCGCGACGAGATCACGATCGGCCGGAAGGAGGGCAACACCATCCGGCTGACCGAGCGAAACGTCTCGCGGCGTCATGCGCGGCTGGTGAAGGCCAGCGGCAACGTCGTGATCGAGGACCTCGACAGCTACAACGGCATCCGGGTCAACGGCACCAGGATCCAGGGCCGCGTGTCGGTGGCCGAGACCGATCGGATCCAGATCGGCGACTACCTCCTCGAGCTCAAGCTCGATCGGCAGCAGCAGGCGACCAACGGCAGCGCCGCGCAGAGCCCGTTCGAGGACCAGCGCACGCTGCCGATGGAGCGCCCCGACATGGCGCCCAGCGCCCCGACGCAGCCGCTCGCCGGCGGGCACACCGTGCCGACCGGGCCACCGGCCGGCATGCAGTTGCCGGGCACGCCGCCGCCGTCGCCGCTCGCGGCGCTCGCTCCTGGCATCTCGGGACCGCTCGCCAAGACCCTCGACCCCAACACCCCGGCGCTCTCGCACCCGGAGGATCCGACCAAGCCCACGACGGTGCGCCATCCGGGCGATCCCGCCGCGCCGCCGTTCGTGTCCGCCGCCGCAGCTGCGCAGACCGACGTCGCCGCGCGGCTGGTGTGCATGTCGTCCAACTTCGCCGGGCGCGAGTTCTCGCTCGAGAAGCCGGCCACGGTGATCGGCCGTACCGACGACAACGACATCGTCGTGAACCACCGGTCGATCTCGCGGCACCACGCCAAGATCGTCCGCGAGCACGGGCGCTACGCCATCGTCGACCTGCAGTCGTCGAACGGCGTGCGCGTGAACGGCGAGGAGTACGGCAAGGTCGAGCTGCGCCGCGGCGATCTCATCGATCTGGGTCACGTGCGGCTGCGCTTCGTCGAGCCGGGCGAGGACTTCGTCTTCAACCGTGACGGCACGGTCGTCGACCTGAGCACCGAGGGTGGCGGTCGCGCCCGGATGCCGCTCTACATTGGCCTCGCGGTGCTGCTGGTCGCCGGCGTCGGCGCGTTCGTGGTCTTCGGCGGCAGCAAGGGCCCGCCCAAGGAGCCGCCGGTGGCCGCGGGTATCGCCGACGCCGCTGCCGAGCAGGCCGTGGTGGTCACGCCCGACGCGACCGAAGAACCGATCGGTCCGTCGACCAATCCGCCCGACGCGTCCACCCTGGTCAAGAAGCTCGACGCGGCCAAGGCCGCCGTCGACGCCGAGGACTGGTCGGGCGCGCTCGCCGCGGCCGACGCCGCGCTCCAGGCCGATCCGCAGAACGTGGAAGCCAAGCGCATCGCCGATCAGGCGCGCCGCGAGTCGGCGGCGCAGACGGTCTACGAAGATCTGCAGAAGGCCGTGAAGGGCAAGCGCGTCGAAGAAGCCGCGCGCCTGCTGCAGAAGCTGCCTGCCGACAGCGTGTACAAGGTCAAGGCCGCGGCCGAGATCGAGAGCCTGCTCGACGCCTGGCTGGCCGAGCAGCGCGCCGGCGCGGTGT
>JBKJOI010000503.1:0-4494 GCA_046595695.1 Haliangiales bacterium
TCCATGAGCGCGTCGAGCGCCGCGCGCACGGTGCGCCCGGTGTAGAGCACGTCGTCGACCAGCACAATGGTGCGCTGCTCGAGCGCGAACGGCAGCTGGGTGGTGCCGACCTCCGGGCGTGGCAGCCCGATGAAGACGTCGTCGCGGTAGAGGGTGATGTCGATGGCGCCGAGCGGGACGTCGACGCCAGGCTCGACCTCGGCGCACATTCGCTGCAGCCGCGAGCCCAGGTAAAGCCCCCCGGTGCGGATGCCGACGATCGCGACCTCGCGCAGCCCGTGGTTGCGCTCGACGATCTCGTGGGCGATCCGGCGCAGCGCGCGCGCCATCCCGGCCTCGTCCAAAAGCTCGCGCCGCTCGATCAGGTTCTGTTCGCGCGGAGAGCTGGGCGGGACCACGGGCACTAGCGATACCTGCGCGGCGGCCCTGGGTCAAGCCTCGAAAAATGCTAACGTGCGCGCATGGATACGGCGCCTGGCGCACCTCCACAGACGGCCGGCGTGGTGATCATCGGCGACGAGATCCTGTCGGGGAAGTTCGTCGAGGAGAACGCGGCCTACCTGATCAAGGAGCTGCGCGCGCTGGGCGTCGCGCTGCGCCGCGTAGTGATCGTACCCGACGTCGTCGAGGACATCGCCGACGCGGTCGCTGACGCCGCGCGCCGCTACGATCATGTGTTCACCTCGGGCGGCGTGGGCCCCACGCACGACGATCTCACCATGGAGGGCATCGCCTGCGCCTTCGGCGTGCCCGTGGTGCGCGATCCCGAGCTCGAGCGCCTCCTGCGCGCGTTCTACGGCGCGCGCCTCGAGGAGCGCAACCTGCGCATGGCCGAGGTCCCCGAGGGCGCGCACTTCGTGCCCGCGGATCATCCGTCGTGGCCGGTGACCGCGTTCAGGAACGTCTACATCCTGCCCGGCGTGCCGGTGATCTTCCGGCGCAAGTTCGACGCCATGAAGGAGCGCTTCCGCCAGGCCACGGTCGCGCACGTCAAGCGCGTCTACTGCATGGCGGAGGAGGGCGCGATCGCGGCGCACCTCGACGCGGTGGTCGCCGAGTTCCCCGACGTCGACGTGGGTAGCTACCCGCGCTTCGAGGCCGTGGACTACCGCCTGATCGTCACCCTCGAGGCGCGCCACGAGGCGGCGGCGTGGGCGGCGTGCGCGGCCCTGCTGGCTGCGCTGCCGGCGGGCGTCGTGGTCAGGGTCGAGTAGCCCGCCGCCCCGCCCCCGCGGCGCGCTGCGCCGGGCCAGCCACGCGCGTTGGTGGGTTCCCCGGCCCCGGCCCCACATTCCTCGAATCGCCGTCGAATGGCGTGGATCCGGGACCGCGCGGGCTGCGCCCGGGTTATGGTGGCGCGGGAATCGCTCTGGCCGCACGTTCGGGCCGGACGCGCGGAGCTGCCACGCAGCACGGACACGAATGAGCGAATCAACGACTCGACGTGACGATCGCGCCTCGGGGCCGGCACTGGTCTGCCGGGCCCGCCACGTGCTGGCGGGGTTGCCGCTCGCGCATGTGATCGAGACCATGCGCCCGCTGCCCACACAGGCCCTGGGCGGCGCCCCGCCCTACGTGCTCGGCGTGGCGGTGATCCGCGGCGTCGCGACCCCGGTCGTCGACGCCGGAGCGCTGCTCGGCAGCAAGGACGCCGGCGCGCCCACGCGATTCGTGACGGTGCGCGCCGGCGCGCGCACCATCGCGCTCGCCTTCGAGGAGGTGCGCGGGATCCGCACGCTGGCGAGCGCGAGCTTCGCCGCGCTGCCGGGCCTGCTCGCTGGCGACGCGGCGGCCGCGGCGCACGCGCTCGGCACGCTCGACGCCGAGCTGCTGGTGGTGCTCGAGAGCGCGCGCGTCCTGCCCGACGCGGTGTGGCAGGCGCTCGAAGCGCCCGGGGCCGCGCCTTGATCCCGATCGACAGCGCCCACGTGCAGCGCTTCCGCGGGCTCGTCGCCGCGCGCCTCGGGCTCTTCTTCGACGACAACCGCCTCGACTTCCTCGACGAGGTGCTGCGCCGCCGCCTCGCCGCCGCCGCGGGCGTCGCGACCGCCGCGGCCTACCTCGACCGGCTGGTCGCGGGCGCCGCGCCCGGGGCGGCGGCCGTCGAGCTGCGCGCGCTGGCGCACGAGCTCACCATCGCCGAGACCTACTTCTTCCGCAACCCGGACCAGTTCCACGCCTTCACCCAGGTGGTGCTGCCGGCGCGCCTGGCCGCGCGCGCGCCCGCCCGCCTGCTGCGCTGCCTCTCGGCCGGCTGCGCGACCGGCGAGGAGCCCTACACGATCGCCATGCTCCTCACCGACGTGCCGGGCCTGGACGTCGAGATCCGCGCCATCGACGTGAACCCCGCGGTGCTCGAGCGCGCGCGGCGCGGCCACTACACCGCCTGGTCGCTGCGCCAGACCGACGCCGCGGCGCTGGAGCGCTGGTTCGAGCCCCGCGCCGGCGGCTTCGAGCTGGCGGCGAGCGTGCGCCAGATGGTCACGTTTGCCGAGTCCAACCTGATCGTGGACGACCTGGACACCTGGCTGCCCGGCCACTACGACGTCGTCTTCTGCCGCAACGTGCTCATGTACTTCACGCCCGCGCACGCCGAGGCGGTCGTCGATCGCATCGCCCGCTCGCTGGTGCCGGGCGGTTACCTCTTCCTCGGCCACGCCGAGACGCTGCGCGGGCTGTCGCAAGCCTTCCACCTGCAGCACACGCACGGCACCTTCTACTACCAGCTCAAGGAGCCAGACCAGGAGGCGCTCGTCGACCCGGCGGCGCAGGCCTCACGCACCACCACCGCCACGCGCCCGCCCGACGGCGGCGTGCCGCTGGCCACGCTGGTCGACCAGAGCGCCTCGTGGATCGAGGCCGTGCAGCGGGCCTCGGAGCGGATCCAGGCGCTCGCGAATGCCGCCGCCGCGGCGACCGCGCCGCCCGCGCCCGCCCCCGCCGCCGCGCCCGCCCCCGGCCCCGCGCGCGGTGAGCTACGGCGCGCCATCGATCTGCACCGGCGCGAGCGCTACGGCGACGCGCTCGCCCTGGTCGATGCCCTGCCCGCCGAGCTCGGCCGGGACGCCGAGGTGCTGCTCTTGCGCGCCGTGCTGCTCACCGACAGCGGCCGGCTCGCCGACGCCGAGCAGGCCTGCCGCGATCTCCTGCGCGTCGATGATCTGAGCGCCGGAGCTCACTACCTGCTCGCGCTCTGCCGCGAGGGTGCCGGTGACCGCCAGCGCGCGCTCGAGCACGATCAGACCGCCGTCTATCTCGATCCCGCCTTCGCGATGCCGCGCCTGCACCTCGGGCTGCTGTCGCTGCGCACCGGCGATACCGAGGCTGCGCGGCGTGCGCTCGGCCAGGCGTTGCACCTCCTGCAGCGCGAGGATCCGTCGCGCCTCCTGCTCTTCGGCGGCGGCTTCAAGCGCGACGCCCTGGTGGCGCTGTGCCGCGCCCAGCTACGCGCCTGCGGCGGTGAAGCGTGAGCCCGCCCCGAGGCGAGGGCGATCTCGTGGGCGAGCTCCGGCGCGCCTTCGACCAGGGCTTCGCCCGCCCGCCCGCCGCGGCCGCCGGTCGCCTCGAGGACTTCCTCGCCGTGACCATCGCCGGTGACGCCTACGCGATCCGCGTGCCCGGCCTGGCCGGCCTGGTCACCGATCGGCGCGTCGTGCCGGTGCCGTCGCCGGTACCCGAGTTGCTCGGCATCGCCGGCCTGCGCGGCACGCTGTTGCCGGTCTACGACCTGCGGGCGCTGCTCGGCCACACGCCGGCCGGCGAGCCGCCACGCTGGATCCTGCTCGCGGGCAAGAGCGGCGGCGCGGCCCTGGTCGGCCTGGCGGTCGACCGCTTCGACCGCCACCTGCGCGTCGCCGCCGAGGACCTCGCACCGCCCGCGCCGGGCACGGCGCGGGCGCACCTGCAGGGCAGCATCCGGCTGCAGGATGCCCGGATCCCGATCGTGGAGCTGGCGGCGGTGATCGAGGACATCGAACGGCGGACCCGCGCGAGCGACCCGTCCAAGGAGCGAACGCGATGAAGAGGAACTGGACCTTCGGCCAGAAGGTCGGCATGGGCTTTGCCGCGGTGCTGGTGCTCACCGTCGCCATGGGCGCGATCGGCGTCCACGCGCTGCGCACCGCGGTCGCCAGCAAGGACCGCGTGATCACTGTGAACGCCCAACTCCTGCTCGACGCCGAGCGGCTGATCTCGCAGATGGAGCGCCGCAGCGCCACGGCGCGCGCGTTCCTGCTGAATCGCGACCCACGCATGCTCGACGACCTGCGTGCCGCCCACGACGCCTTCGCCGCGACGCTCGCGCGGCTCGAGCGCGCCGTCTACACCGCCGACGGCCGCGCGCTGCTCGCCCTAGTCGCGCGCGCCAATCAGGACTACCAGCAGGCGCTCGATCTCAACGTCGCGCAGCGCCAGACCGATGCCATCCTCGAGACCGTGGTGCGCGACTTCACCACCAACGTGCTGCCGCGCCGTGACGTGCTCGCCGCCCACGTG
>JBKJOI010000547.1:0-7337 GCA_046595695.1 Haliangiales bacterium
GGTCGCGAGCGTGAAGCGCGCCGTGGCCACCGCGGGCGGCAGATCCGCGGCCAGCACCTTGGCGAAGTAGATCGGGAACACCGCCGTGATGACGGTCGTGAAGTAAGCCGAGTTGGCCCAGTCGTACATGGCCCACGCCCGCAGCTCGGGCCGGGACAGGGCGAGGCGATCGACGAGGCGGGCCATGGTCGCTCGCCACGTTAACAGGTCGGTGGCGCTTTTCGTTATAGTCCCCGGCCACCAGGGGGAATCATGGCCGAGAGCTCGTACCTTTCAGTGATCCGCGTGTGGGCCGCGATGGCGTGGGCCGACGGCAAGGTCGTCAAGCAGGAGAAGGCCGCGCTCGAGCGGCTCATCGCCGGCGCCGAGCTCACCGAGGGCGAGCGCGCCGTCGCGCTCGGCTTCCTCGACGAGCGCGTCGAGCTCGACGTGAAGGACTTCGACGACCTGAGCGCGCCGGCGCGCGAGGGCGTCTACCGCGCCGCGTGCAAGCTGAGCACGATCGACAAGAACGTCGACGACAAGGAGCGCGCGCTGCTGGCCAAGCTGCGCGGCGTGCTCGCGCTCGACCCGGTGGTGGCGGGGAAGATCGAGAAGGAGAGCGGGCTGTAGCCTGCTGCGCGGCGACGCGGCCCTCTCGGCGACGCGGCCCTCTTGGCGACGCGGCCCTCTTGGCGACGCGGCCCTCTTATAGATGTAGCGGATCAGCTGGAGCGCTGGTGTAGGTAGGTGTCATACCCGTGCCGTACGCTTGGGCCGTGACACTCGACGGCTTTGGCCTGGGCGCACTTGCTGGCTTCCTCGTGGGAGCGGCGGGCGCGGGTTGGGTGGCGCGGGCGCTCCTGCGCTCGCTCTCGGCGCGCGTGCGCGAGGACGCGGATCGGCGCGCGCGCGAGGACACGGTCTCGCGCGAGCGTGGCTTCGACGAGACCGCCGACACGCTGCGCGAGGCTTTCCGCGCGCTCTCCGCCGACGCGCTCGACCGCGTCGACGCGCGGCTGCGCGAGCTCACCCGTGACACCGCGGGTGGCCAGGCGGCGCTCGGCGAGCAGATGCGTGCGCTCGCCGGCGCCAGCGTCGAGCTCGCGCGCGAGACCTCCGGGCTTTCGCGCGCGCTGCGCTCGCCGGTCGCGCGCGGCCGCTGGGGCGAGGTGCAGCTGCGTCGCGTCGTCGAGCTGGCCGGCATGGTCGAGCGCTGCGACTTCGTCGAGCAGACGCAGCTGCCCGGGATCGTCGCCGGGCCGGGCGGCGCCGCGGGCCCGGGCGAGCGGCGCCTGCGCCCGGATCTGGTCGTGCGCCTGCCCGGCGGGCGCTCGGTGGTGATCGACGCCAAGGCGCCGCTGTCGGCCTACCTCGAGGCGGTCGACGCGCCCGACGCCGAGACGCGCCGCGCGCACCTCGTCGAGCACGCGCGCCAGGTGCGCACGCACATGCGCGCGCTCGCCGCCAAGGAGTACTTCCGCGCCGTCGACCCGTCGCCCGAGTTCGTCGTCATGTTCCTGCCCGGCGAGGCGTTCTTCGCGGCCGCGCTCGAGGCCGACCCCGGCCTCATCGAGGCGGGCGCGCAGGATCGCGTGATCCTGGCCACGCCGACCACGCTCATCGCGCTGCTGCGCGCGGTCGCGCACGGCTGGCGCCACGAGCAGACCGCCGCGCACACGCGTGAGGTCGCCGCGCTCGGCCGCGAGCTCTACGAGCGGCTGCGCGCCATGACCACGCACTTCGCCAGCGTGCGCCAGGGTCTGGAAGGAGCCATGGAGGCCTGGAGCCGTGCCGCGGGCGCCCTCGAGGCGCGCGTGCTGGTGCCGGCGCGCCGGCTGTCCGAGCTGGGCGTGGCCACGGGCGCGCCGATCGAGACGCTGGGCAGCGGCAGCGGCGCCACCGACGAGACGGAGGCCAGCCGCCCGGTGCTGTTGCGCGGCGTCAGCCCAGCTTCTTCTTCGACAGGTACCAGTCGGTGACCTGGAGGTTCTTGTCGTTCACGCGATCCTCGGCGAGCTGCTGCGTGAGCGGCGCGGGGACGATCACGTCGTCGCCCGGCTTCCAGTTGGCGGGGCAGGCGACGCCGTTCTTGTCGGCGACCTGCAGCGCGTCGATGACGCGCACGATCTCGTCGAAGTTACGACCCACGTTGAGCGGGTAGTAGATCATCGCGCGCAGCACGCGCTTGGGATCGATGAAGAAGACGCAGCGCACGGTCGCGGTGACCGAGCTCGGCTCGTGGACCATGCCGTAGGTGCGCGCCACCTTCTGGTCGAGGTCGGCGATCACCGGGAACTTGATCTTGAGATCGAAGTGCTTCTCGATGTTGCGAATCCACGCGATGTGGCTGTAGACGCTATCGATCGAGTTGCCGAGCAGCGCGACGCCCTTCTTGGCCAGGTCGTCCTGGCGCTTGGCGAACTCGACGAACTCGGTCGTGCACACGGGCGTGAAGTCGGCCGGATGCGAGAAGAGGATGACCCACTTGTCCTTCTCCCACTCCGACAGCTTGATCTTGCCCTGGGTGGTGGTGGCTTCGAAATCGGGGGCCGGGCCGTTCAGCTCGAGACGGACGTACTCGCTCATGGTGGCTTCTCCTGTGGAGGTCGGATGCCGCTTGCGCGCGGACGTTACCTCCGGACCCGCATCACGGCCAGCGCTTCGCCTTGGCCGGTGAGGGCTTCGCGGCGGGAACAGGTGGCGGCGCGGGCGCGGGCGCGGGCGCGGGCAGGGCCGCGGGCGGCGCTCCGAACGCCGCGATCTCCTGCGCGGCGCGCGCCTTCTCGAGCTCGACGTCCGCCGAGGGAAGCCTGCCGGGGGCCGCGAAGCGCGCGCGGTTCTCGCGCAGCGTTCCTGCGACCATGGCCTCCTGGTTGAGCGCGATGGCCTCGTCCGACGCGCGCAACGCCTGGTCGGTCTCGCCGCGGTAGTGGTGCACCTCGGCCAGGGTGTCGCGCACGCTGGCCTGGTCCGGCATGAGCTCGACCGCGCGCTGCGCCGCGGCCAGCGCGGTGTCGAGATCGCCGAGCGCGAGCGCCACGTACGCGATGTGGTTGAGCGACTCGGCGTCGTTCCATCGCAGCTTCATCCGGGCGGCGAACAGCTTCTTCGCGCGCGCCGGGGCGAGCTCGCCGGTCGCCAGCGCCACGTACGAGGCGTCCTCGGCCTCGGGCGCGTGGGGCCAGCGCTCGGCGTACGCGGCCGCGGCAAAGGCGATGCGCTTCCTGCGCGCGCGATCCTCGCCGACGCCGAGCGCCTCCCACTCGGCGGCCGGCGCGACGCCCAGCTTGCCCCCCTTGTCGGCCTTGGCGGCACGCGCGTACGCCGCCTGGGCCTCGGTCGCGCGGCCGTGCGCCGCCAGCCAGCGCGCCGCGCCCAGCAGGCCGCGCGCCGGCGTGCGCTTGTCGGCGAGCCGCGCGGTCACGGTGGCCTCGTCGAGCGAGAGTGCGAGCCCGCGGTCGACCCAGCCGATGAACGGCGTCGGCTCGGCGGGCGCGCCGCTCAGGCGCGCGATCACCTGGCCTTCGGCGCCGAGCAGCACGAAGGTCGGGTAGCCGTCGACGCCGTAGCGCGCCGCCGCGGCGACGCCCTCGCCCTTCTCGGCGTCGTAGCGGGTGAAGACGACGTCGGCCAGCGCGCCCTGCACGCGCGGGTCGGGGAAGATCTTCTCCTCGAAGACGCGGCACGGCTTGCACCAGTCGGTGTAGAAATCCACGAGCAGCGGCTTGCCCGCGGCGCGCGCCTCGGCGAGCGCGGTGTCGAGCGGCGGCATGGCCGGCGTGGCCACCGGCGCCGCGCTGGGCGCGGGCGCGCGCTTGGCCAGCGCCGCGGAGGGGGCGGCGAGCAGCACGGCGGCGAAGGCGGCGGAAGTGGAGGCGGCGAGGAGGACGAGACGGCGAGCCATGGCGGGCAGGGTAGCACCGCGCCTGCCGGCCCGAGCGGGGCGGGGTGCTACGAGCCGACGTTCACGCGCACACGGATCTGCGGCTTGTGCGGGTGCCGGTCGCGCTGGTGGCGCACGTCGACGATGGGCGCCAGCGCGCCTTCCTGGTGCACGTCCCAGGCGATCTCGCCGCCCTTGCTGATCGCGCGCAGCTTGCCGTCGAGCTTGAACTTCACGCCGGAAAGCGCGGCGCCGGGCGCGCCGAGCGCCATGTCGAAGTTCTTCACCGGCAGCGGCACCTCGATGTACGCGATGTCGCCGGGCGTGAGGAAGCGGCTGAGCGAGTAGCTGCCGCGCGCGGTGAACCAGTCCTTGGCCTCGACCGTGTAGTCGAGCCCCGACAGCATCAGCGTCTGGTCGGTGGGGTTGGCGATCTCGACCAGCACCATGACGGTCGTGGTGCTCTCGACGAAGCGCGCGCCGCTGACCGCGACCAGGCGGGCCTGTGGCTGCGGCGTGCAGCCGGTCGAGACGACCGCGAGCGCGGCGAGCGCCGCGGCCACGAACGAACGAGTCACGAACGAACGAACCACGGGCGTCACGACGGTCTTCACTGGCCACCTCCACGATGCTCGACGGCCACACGCAGCGGCTGCGCGGGCGCCATCATGCCTTCGCCCGACACACCCACCGCCAGGCCGCTCATGCCGCCGGTCAGCACCAGCGAGCCGGTGATCACGTAGGGCTCGCCGGCGACGATCGCCGCGTACACCGGGCTGCCCGGCGCGACCGGCACGTACAGCTGGATCGGCTGCCACTGCTGCTGACGCAGCTGACCCTGGGCCGCCACGCTGCCCTCGAAGGCGGCGCCGCCGGCCTCGACACGGTAGTCGAAGCGCGCGGCCGCGAGATCGATCGGGTTGGGGTTGTACAGATCGACCTCGAGCGCGATGCCGGCCGGCTGGCCGGCGCCGTCGAGCGCGAGGTTCGACTGGCGGGCGCGTGCGTGCGGCGGTCCGGCGCCCAGCCGGACGAGCGCCGTGCACGCGCTGGTGAGCGCGAGCACGAAGGTGAGGGCCAGGAAAGGATAACGTCGGTTCATGCCGCTCGGTATAGCGAGCGGCGTGCCGGCGCGAAGTGCGCGGAATCGCACGAACCAGCCGCGCGTCGGTGCTGACGCGCCTGTATCGCGCGCGCCACACGGGTCAACGCGCGGTCACACTCCGACTAGCTGGCGGCGGTACGAGACGGCACCGCGCTGCGAACGCGCGCGATGATGAAGTCGAGCGCGACCTGGTTGTCGCCGCCCTCCGGGATGATGATGTCGGCCCAGCGCTTGGACGGCTCGACGAACTGCAGGTGCATCGGCCGGACCGTCTTGTAGTACTGGTCGCGGATCGACGAGAAGCTGCGCCCGCGCTGCTCCATGTCGCGCCGGATCCTGCGCATGAGCCGGATGTCCGCGTCGGTGTCGACGAAGATCTTCACGTCCATGAGCGAGCGCATGGGCTCCTCGACGAAGACCAGGATGCCCTCGACGATGATCACCGGCGTCGACTCGACGCGGCGCCGCTCGGCCAGCCGATGGTGCGACTTGAAGTCGTACATCGGGATGTCGACGGGCGCGCCCTGGCGTAGCTGCGCGACGTGCCGCACGAGCAGCTCGGTCTCGAGCGCACCCGGGTGGTCGAAGTTCATCGCTGACCGTTCCTCTGCAGGAAGGTCCGAGAGATCGCGGTAGTACGCGTCGTGCTCGATGATGGAGACCGACTCGGACGGCACCGCGGCAGCGATGGCCTGAGCGATCGTGGATTTGCCTGAGCCGGTACCACCGGCGATGCCTATGACTAGAGGAGCCATGCGATGGCGTTCCATACCACAATGTGATCTAGATTCGCGGCCGACGTGAGCACGCAGCAGTTTTGGATCATTATTGCGATCTTAGCCACCGCGATCGCGCTGGCAGGGATCGGCCTCTTCTGGTGGTGGCGCCGCCGAAGGCAGCCAGCCCGGGTCATCGGACCGATTCCGCGCTACCCGCTGGTGCTGGTCCACGGCATCTTCGGCTTCGATTCGATCGGCGTCGGTAGCATCAAGCAGCACTACTTTCGCGGGGTGGCGCGCGCGCTCGAGGCCGCGGGCATCCAGGTCTACGTGCCCCGTCTGCCACCGCTCGGCTCGGTGCCCGAGCGCGCGCGGCTGCTCGCTGACTTCATCCGTCACCTGCCCGAGCCCAAGGTCAACGTCATCGCGCACAGCATGGGCGGCCTCGACGCGCGCTGGGCGATCGCGCGGCTCGGCCTCGGCGACCGCGTGGCCTCGCTGGTGACCGTGGGCACGCCGCACCGCGGCTCGCCGCTCGCCGATCTCGCCGCCGAGCGGCCGGCCCGCTGGGTGCGCGACTGGTTCGCGCGCGTGGGCACGCCGTCCGCCGCGGTCGAGTGGCTGACGACCGCGAGCGCCGAGCGCTTCAACACCGACGTCCCCGACGATCCGCGCGTGCTCTACGCGTGCGTGGTCTGTCGCGTGCCCTCGGGGCTGTGGCGGCGCAACCCGCTCCTGGTCGCGTCCCACATCTACCTGAACAAGCGCGCCGGCACCAACGACGGCATCGTGCCCACGTCCTCGCAGCAGTGGGGCACCACGTGGGTCGAGCACGACATGGATCACTGGGGTCAGGTCGGCTGGTCGATGAGCGAGGGCAGCGGCGCCGGCTTCTACGAGCGCCTGGTCACCCAGCTCGCCGAGCGCGGCCTCTGAACGATGCGGCGTCGTCGCACGCGACGATCCGCTCGATTCAACGGCTGCTACTGTTCTCGAAGCCTTCCTGGGGTAACCTTTGAATCTTGCAGCGGGCCGGCAGTCTATACCCGCAGGAGGCCCCCATGAATCCCTGGAAGATCAGCACGTTCGCCCTCGTGGCTCTGCTCGCGGCGGTGGTCGGGGGTTCCTGGGTGAACACCGCCTCGGCCAAGGAAGCCCAGCCGCACATGCGCTCGGCGCTGGTGAACCTGCGGCAGGCCAAGAGCCAGCTCGAGAAGGCCGACGCCGACAAGGGCGGTCACCGCGTGAAGGCCATCGAGCTGACCACGCAGGCCATCGAGCAGGTCGAGAAGGGCATCGCGTTCGACAGCAAGGATTAGGGCACGGGCCTCACGTCACTCGCCGCCCGCGTCGGGAGCGCTTTCGGTGACCAGCACCGCTGACGGCGGCGGGGCGGCGGCGACCTTGCGCTGCCGGCGGACCTCGGCGGCGAGCGGAGCGTCGGGCGCGAGGTCGAGGCAGCGGTCGAACGCGGCGAGCGCGCGGTCGCGCTGGCCGAGCCGCAGGTAGGTCTCGGCGAGCCAGAAGAACGCCTCGGCGTGGTGCACATCGGCCGTGGTCGCGCGCAGGAGCGCGTCGCGCGCGGCGTCGCGTCGCGAGGTGGTGGCAAGCAGGGCTTCTGCCTCGCGCGCGCAAGCATAGGCCGTCC
>JBKJOI010000580.1:0-8322 GCA_046595695.1 Haliangiales bacterium
GCGCGAAGCTGTCGCGCGCACAGGTGATCGAGGTGACCCATCCGAACGGCACCCACGTCACCATGAGCATCGCCGGCAAGAAGCTCTTGATCAGCGACGGCCTGCTCTCCGCCGAGGAGATCGCGGCCGGCGGCGCCGAGGTCATGGTCTGGCTGCCGGCCGGCGAGCTGTTCGTCGCGCCGGTGGCGACGTCGGTCGACGGCACGGTGGTGGTCGATCGCCTGCTGTTCCAGGACACCCGGGTCGAGGGGCTGCGCATCGACTTCGTCGACGGCCGGGTCGCCAGCATGACGGCGCGGACCGGCCTCGACAGCCTGCAGCGCTTCTACGACGCCGCGGGCGCCGGCAAGGACCGCTTCGCTGCGCTCGACATCGGCATCAACCCCAACGTCGAGCACGTGCCGGGTGCGTGGCTCACCAGCCCGGTCGTGGCCGGCATGATCACGCTCGGCATCGGCCGCAACACCTGGGCCGGCGGCGACAACGACGTCTCGTTCGGCATCCCGCTCTACCTGCCCGGCAGCAGCCTGCTGGCTGACGGCGAGAAGCTCATCGCCGATGGCGTGCTGCAGCTGCCCACGAACGTGAAGTAGCGCGCATGCGACCCACGGGAATGCGCGCGTTCGCGCTGCTCTGGCTCGGCCAGGCGGTGTCGCTCATCGGGTCGGGCCTCACTGCCTTTGCGCTCGGCGTGCACGTGTACCAAGTGACAGGCTCGGTCAGCCGCTTCGCGCTGATCGAGCTGCTGTCGCTAGCTCCGGTGGCGCTCCTGTCGCCGTTCGCCGGCGCGCTGACGGATCGCTGGGACCGGCGCCGCACCCTGATTGTCACCGACGCGCTGGCGGCGCTGGCGCCGCTCGTGCTCGCGTGGTGCCTGCGCGACGGCCACGCGCCGCTGTGGCAGATCGGCCTGGCCGCCGCGACCATGTCGACGCTGAGCGCGTTCCAGTGGCCGGCGTTCTCGTCGCTCACCACGCAGCTGGTGCCGCCCGAGCACCTGGGCCGCGCGGCCGGCGCGACCGAGGTGGCGCGCGCCGTGGCGCAGATCTTCTCGCCCGTCATGGCTGGCCTCGCGATGGCGAGCGCGTCGATCGGCACGCTGCTCGTGATCGACAGCGCGAGCTACCTGTTCTCGGCGTGCATGATGCTGATCATCCTGCGCGCGCGGTTCGCGGGCACCAGCGCGCCGCCCGAGCGCGCCGCGGCGACGCTCCTGCAGGACGTCGCCCGTGGCTGGCGCTATCTGAAAACCCGGCACGACCTGCTCCTGCTGTCGGGGTTCTTCGCCTTCACCAACGTGTCCCTCGGCATCGTCGAGATCTGCATCACGCCACTCGTGCTCAGCTTCGCGTCGCCGGCGGCGCTGGGCGGCGTGCTGTGGGTCGGCGGCATCGGGATGCTGCTGGGCGGCCTGCTCATGAGCGTGTGGCGGGGCGCGCGCCGGCCGATGCGTCTCGTGCTCACGGTGACGCTGGTGCAGGGCGCGCTGCTGATCGCCGCGGGCGCCAGCCGTGGCCTGGTGAGCATGACCGTGGTCGTCTTCCTGTACCTGTTCTGCTTCCCCATCAGCATGGCCACGAACCACGCGATGTGGCTGCGCGCGGTGCCGGTCGCCATGCAGGGCAGCGTGCTCGGCCTGCGCCGCGCGATGGAGGGCGCGGCGCTACCGCTGGCGGCGCTGGTCGCCGGCCCGCTCGTCGACGGTATCTTCGAGCCGCTCCTGGCCGCCGACGGCCGCTTCGCAGGCGCGCTCGCCGGCCTCCTGGGGGGCGGGCCGGGGCGCGGCATCGCGCTCATGTACGTCGCGCTGGGGCTGCTCACCGTGCTGGTCTCGGCTCTCGCGCTGGCCCGCGCCGGGCGCCTCGTGCCGGCGGAGATCGCCGCGGCCACCGAGGCGCAGCCGTGAGCCGCTCAGCCCGTGCCGAGCTCGCGCCGCGCCGCCTCTGCACCATCGTGGAAGCTGGCGAAGCGCGGCGTCCACGGCAGCGCACGGGCGCGCGGCGTGAGCATCGCGAGGTCGCGCTCGAGCACGGGGGCGTGGTAGGGCAGCTCGGCGGCCGCGCGCCCGGCGTCCATGCTGGCGGCGACCACGTCGGCGCCGCTCGCGCGCGCCACCGCCTGCATGACCTCGCGCATCGGCGTGGGCGCGCCGTCGACGCCGTGGAACACGCCGCGTCCGTCGTGCTCGAGGATGGCGCGGTAGAGCTCGGCCAGATCCTGGAGATAGATCAGCGACCAGCGGTTCGCGCCCTCGCCGACGTAGGCGATCGAGCGCGTCTGCAGGGCGTGGCGGAAGAAGTCGGGGAACGAGCCGCCGGCGCCGCCGTAGACGGCGCCGACGCGCACGACCGAGGTCGCGAGCCGCTCGTTGCCGGCGTCGAGCACACGCTGTTCCACGCCGAGGCGCCAGCGCCCCGGGTGGGTGGAGCGCGTCGGCTCGACGGTCTCGTCGAGGGGAGGCCCGGCCAGGTTGGCGAGCAGGAAGGCGTTCGACGTGTAGACGACGCGCTGGCAGCGTCCGCCGGCTGCCGCCGCGAGCAGGCCGGTCACGGCGCCCTCGTCGACGTCGCTCGCCTCGCTGCCGTCCTCGCGGTACTCGAAGGCCGTGTGCACGATGGCGTCGTGCTCGGCGGCGGCCGGGGCGTACGAGCCGGGCTCGCGCAGGTTGCCGACGATCGCCTGCACGTGCAGCTGGGCCAGCCGCTCGGCGGCGACGGCCGAACGAACCAGGCCGGTCACCGTGTGCCCGGCCCGCACCAGACCACCCGCCAGCGCGGAGCCGATGTAGCCGGTCGCGCCGGTCACGAACACGCGCATCAGGTTTGCCTCCCGGAACGCAGCAAAGGAAGAGATCGAAATGAGTGACGCATCACGGGGAATGGCGCAGAACGTAGCAAGCGGCGCGCGGGCGGCGCAAGCGCAGGGGTGGCACGCGTGGGTGGTCTGGGCGGTGTTCTTCGCCGTGGTCGTGCTGCTCGTCCGCCGCCCCTGGCAGGAGACGGCGGTGCCGGCCGCCAGCGCGGTCGCGAAGCACGACTTCTCGGCCGAGCGGGCGTGGACTCACGTCGAGACCCTGGCGAGCAAGCTCGGTCGCCGGGTCACCGGCACCGAGGCATGCAAGCGCGCCGCGGACTACCTCGAGGCGGAGCTGCGCGGCCTCGGCGTCGAGACCGAGCGCCAGGTCGCGAGCGGCACCGCGGAGCTGGACGGCACGAGCTACGCCTACCGCGACGTGACCAACGTGCTCGCGCGCATTCCCGGCAAGAGCAAGCGCGCGATCCTGATCTCGGCGCACTACGACTCGGCCGCCGAGGGGCCGGGCGCAGGCGACAACGCGATGGGCGTCGCGGCAGCGCTCGAGATCGTGCGCGCGCTGCAGGCGAGCGGCGCGCCCGCCAACACCATCATCTTCAACTTCAACGGCGGCGAGGAGCTCGGCCTCCTGGGCGCCGCCGCGTTCCTCGCGCACCCGTGGTTCGCGGACGTCGCGGGGTTCATCAACCTGGATGCGAGCGGCGGCCAGGGCCGCCAGCTGCTCCTCCAGGTCACCTCCGGCCACGAGGATCTGCTCGCGGCCTACGCGTCCTCGGCGCGCCACGTTCACGGCACGGTGCTCGCGCAGGAGATCTTCAGCCTCTTGCCCTTCGACACCGACTACCACGTCTATCGCGACGCCGGCCTCGGCGGCCTCGACCTGGCGCCTTACGGCGACAGCTACGCGTACCACACCGCGCTCGACCGGACCGAGCGCGCGTCGCGGCGGACGCTGCAGGAGAGCGGCGAGAACGTGCTCGCGATCCTGCGCGGTCTGGGCGAGCTGGGCGAGCGGGCCCCACCGGGCGAGCACAAGGGCGCCGCGCCGGCCCCGTACTACGATGTGCTCGGGCTGGTGATGGTGCGCTACTCGGCGGGCACGGCGCTGGTGCTCGGCCTGCTCGTCGCCATGCTGGCGCTGCTGCTCACCTGCTGGCCGCGCGCCGGCGTGAAGCGCCCGGTGGCGCTGCTCGCGCGCGGCGCCGCGTCGGTCGCGCTGTCCGCGCTGTTCGCCTTCGTGGTGCCCATCGTGGGCAGCCTCCTGGTGACGCTCACCGGTCGGGCGATGGCCTGGTACGCGCGGCCGTGGGTCGCGGTATGCGTCTACGGCACCCTCACGGTCGTGGGCGTGCTTGCCGGACAGAGTCTGCTGCGGCGGCGCGCGCGGCGACGTGGCCTCGCCGGCGACGTGGTCACCGATGCGGTGCAGCGTGGCCTGGTGATCTTCTGGGCCGGGCTGCTGGTGTTCACCACGGCGCTGGGTCTGGGCTCCGCGTATCTGCCGCTGTGGTGGTGCGTGGGCAGCGCGATCGCGGTGCTGGCGTCCGCGCACCTCCACGGCGCCATGCGCTGGCTGGTGACGCTGGCCGGCCTGGCGATGGCCGCGCTCACCACCGCGCAGGCCGCGGACCTGCTGCTGACGTCGCTCGTGCCGCTCACCGGCATGCTCGGCGCCGAGGCGCCCGCGGAGATGCTCATCGCGGCAATCACCGCGATCGTGATCGCGCCGTTCGCGCTCGTGCTTGCGCCGGTGATGCAGGCGGCGCCGTCGCTGCGCCGGGTCGCCGCGGCCGCTGCCGCCGGCGTGGGCATCGCCATCGGCCTGGTTGCCTTCTCCTTCCCGTACACCGAGCTGCGGCCCAAGCGGGTGTACGTGGACGTCCGCGCGGGCGGCGAGGGCGGCGCGCGCGTGGTCGTCGAGGCTACCGACCCGGGCCCGGCCCTCGCGGTGACGGAGGCGCCGCTCGCGGCCGCGGTGGCGCGGCCGATGCCCACGATCGAGGTGCTGCCGGGCGCGCCCGGGACCACGCCGGGATCGAGCCCGGTCGAGCTGCGGTTGGTCGCGAGCGGCGCCTACCTCGTCGACGTGCAGCTCGACGGCGCGACGGGCAAGTGGGCCCTGGGCGACGCGCCCCGCAGCTCGCGCCACCTGATCTGGGTGGGCACCGACGACCCGCTGAGCTTCCTCGTCGAGAGGGCCGGGACAGAGCCGGTGCGCGTACGCGTCAAGGCCTACTACCAGGGTGCGGACGTCGCGGTGGAGCACGTGCTCGAGCAGCTGCCGAGCTGGACGGTGCCGAGCGTGCAGACCGTGCTCGAGACCAGCGTGAAGCTGTGAATCACGCCGCGAGCACGTCGCCTCGGAGCGCCTGGTTCCGGCGCTACCCGGTGAGCCGGCCGCCCGAGGCGCGCCTCATCGCCTTCCACCACGCGGGTGGCAGCGCGTCGCTCTTCCGCACCTGGCCTAAGGGGCTGCCGGCGAGCGTCGAGGTCGTGGGCGTGCAGCTGCCCGGCCGCGAGGAGCGGCTCGATGAGCCGCCGCTTCGCTCGGTCGCGCTGATCGTCGACGAGCTGGCGCGACAGATCCTCCCGCTCCTCGAGCTGCCGTGCTGCTTCTTCGGGCACAGCATGGGTGCCATGCTCGCCTTCGAGGTGACCCGCACGCTGCGGCGCACCGGGCAGGTGACGCCGCAGCAGCTGCTGGTCTCCGGGCGCTGGGCGCCGCAGCTCCCCGATCCGTCGCGCGCGCTGAGCGGCCTCCCGCAGGCCGAGTTCATCGAGGCGGTGCGGCGCCTGGGCGGCACTCCGCCCGAGGTGCTCGCGCACCGCGAGCTGCTCGAGCTGCTGACGCCGATCCTGCGCGCGGACTTCGCGCTGTGCGAGAGCTACCGTTACCAGCCCGAGTCGCCGCTCGACACGCCGGTGATCGCGTTCGGCGGTCTCGCCGATGCTGCGGTGACGACCGCGAGCGTGGACGCGTGGTCGGCGCAGACGAGCGCGGCGTTTCGCGCGTGCTTCCTGCCGGGCGACCACTTCTTCATCAATGCGGCGCGGCCCGCGCTGCTGGCCGAGATCACCGGAGCGCTCGAGGCGGGCGCGCCCCACCGCGCGGCCGCGCAGGCCAGGTGATCCGGCGGGGGTGACCGCCCTCGGTGCGGTTGGCAGCTAGCGCGGCGCGGCGCGGCGCGGCTCGGCCTCAGCGCGAGCCAGCGCCGTCGGGTCTGCCTGAGGTGACCAGCGCGGTCACCAGCGCCGCGGCGCTCGGGCGCCGCGGCGCTTCCACGGAGAGGCAGCGGTCGAGCAACTCGGCGAGCGCCCGGGGCAAGGCCGGCGTGAGCGCGCCGAACGTCAGCGCCGCCTGCAGCCTTGGATGGCGGGTGCCGCTGAGCATCTCGTGCGCGACCAGGCCGAAGCTGTAGATGTCGGAGGCCGCGGTCGCCAGCTTGGCGGCCACTGCTTGCTCGGGCGCCATGTAGAGCGGCGTGCCCACGAGCGCACCGGTGTGCGTGAGCGGCGCGGCGTTGCCCGAGACCCTTCGCGGTGCACTCTGGGCGTGTGACTGGGCGGTGTCGGTATGGGTGTCGCCGAGCTCGAGGTCGGGGTCGAGCAGCGTCGAGACGCCGAAGTCGGCAATCTTCGCCACGACCCGGCTCGCGGAGTCGGGCTCCTCGAGCAGGATGTTGCCGGGCTTGAGATCGCGATGGACCATGCCATGCCGGTGGAGCTCACTCAGGCCTTCGGCGACCTGGGCCAGGATGCGCAGCGACCAGCGCCGCTCACCGAAATGCGCGTCGGCGTCGCGCAGCGAGCCGCCCGCGACCAGCTCCATGACCAGGAACAGCCCACCATCGCGCGACACGTCGACGTCGACGATGGCCACGAGGTTCGGATGCTCTACGCTCGCGGCGATCTGCGCCTCGCGCGCGAAACGCGCCAGGCGCGTCGGATCGCTGCCGCGCGCGAGCCGCTTGAGCGCGAGCCGCCGACCGTCGGCGAGGCGCTCTACCTGATAGACCGTACCCATGCCGCCGCGGCCGAGCGTGAGCTCCACGCGGTAGCGGTCCTCGATGACGTCGCCTGTTTCGTGCGTCGACGAGGGCAGGGGCGCCGAGCCGCTCGACTGTCCGAGCGCCACCAGCAGGGCGCGCGAGCGGTCGGCGATCTTGCGCCGTAGCTCGTCGTTGAGCAGCTGGGCGGCGCGCAGGCTGCGCGCGTGCTCGATGCTGAGGGCGATGGTCTGCATCGCGGCGAAAGCCGCGGTGCTGACCGGGAAGATGCGAAAGCCGCCGATCATCTCGTGTCCGAGCAGCAAGAGAGCCGCCTCCGGCACCGACGCGAGCGCGATCATGCCCCAGCCGGCCAGCAGCAGGATCGCCGCGGCTCCGCGCGCGTTTGGCGCCCCGCGGACGACGCGCCCACCGTGCAGCCAGAGCAGATGGAACACGCAGGCGAGTCCCTGGGTGACGAAGATCGGGTTGAACCAGCGCTCGGCCAGGAAGGCGTCGTGCGCCAGCAGCGCGGCGCACACGAGCACCATCACCCACGTGACCACGATGTACCGGGGTACGCGTCCGAGGCCGAACTGTCGATGCATGAAGTACACCGCGCCGACGGCGGAGGACGATAGCGCCGCGCCCGCAACGGCCGGCGTAGCGCTGCCGAGCACATCGAACAACGCGCCGGCGGCCAGGCCCGCGTAGAGCGCGGCCGCGAGCCCCTGCGCGGCGAACCAGCCATACGCGGCTTGCCGCCGATCCAGGGACCAGATGAGCGCGTGCACAAACGCCATCAGGACCAGCAGGATGGGCGCGAGCGGCAGCACGAGCGCCGAGAACGAGCGCACGCTCCGGTACGCGCGGTCACCCGCCGGGTCGAGAGAGAGCCGAGGCATGGTCACGATGCGGCCCTCCAGGCGGCTGTCGGCCTCGACGGTCAGCTCGAGCACCAGCTGGGGGGCCTGCACGTAGAGCGCCGGGATGTGCCATAGCTGCGGGCCCATGCGCCGCAGCCACCCGTCGGCGGGCAGCGACGAGGGCATCTGCTCGCCCAGCACGCGCAACGCTGCGCGGGCCCGCAAGGTCGGGATGCAGAAGCTGAGCGGCCGCCCGCGCCAGGCCTCGGGCAAGGTCACCGTCGCCAGGAGGGTCAGGCGCGCCGGACGATCCAGGTCGGCCAGCGAGATGGGCACGGTGGCCTGCTCGCCGATTCCGGGCCCGGCCGTGATCTGCCATTCGGCCACGGGCATCCCGGGCTCGCCTCGGCAGCCGGCAAGCGCGAGCAGGAAGAGCCACGCCCAGTGCCTTCGCACCTGGCGATGTTGCGGCTCGCGGCGGCGGGGGTCAAGCAGCCTACACGGCACCGAGCTCTCGCGAAGCGGCGGCCCGCGGTCGAACGTCAGGTCCCTAGCACCAGGGCCGAGTAATAGAACCCGCCAAAGCCGATGGCGTTGCAGAGGATCGAGGAGAGCGGGGCCACGCGCGCGGTGTCGCGGACCAGGTCGAGCTCGAC
>JBKJOI010000614.1:0-14958 GCA_046595695.1 Haliangiales bacterium
GTAGCCTCGCGCGGTGCAGCTCTGGCTACGCCGTCTGGTCCGCGTCGCGCACTGGCTCGCGCTCGTCCTCGGGGTCCTCGTCGCCGGCGTCGCCGCGTGGGCGCTCTTCTGGACGTACTACGACCCCGCCGTGACGCTCGGCGAGCCGATCTTCGTGTCGCGGCCCGCGCCCGAGGGCACCGAAATCACCCTCGTGCTCGGCGGTGACTTCGCGCCGACCGACGCGGCGATGCCGCTCATCCGCGCGCGCGGCTACCAGTACCCGTACCTCGCCACCGCGGGGATCCTCGCCAGCGCCGACGTCGCGTTCGCCAACCTGGAGGCGCCGGTCACCGACTCGAACGACGCGTTCCCGCTGTGGAAGAAGTACATCTACAAGGTCGCGCCCGAGGCCACGCGCGCCTGGCAGTGGCTCGGCCTCGACGTCGTGAGCCTGGCCAACAACCACGTGTCGGATTACCGCGACCGCGGCGTGCGCGACACCGTGCGCCACCTCGACGCGGCCGGTATCGCGCACGTGGGCGCAGGCACGACCGAGAGCGAGGCGCGCCGCCCGGTGATCGTCGACGTCGGCGGCACCAAGATCGGCTTCCTCGCCTACCTCGAGGACAAGCCGCTCTACAACCTGTACCTGCGCGCGTACGCGGTCGGCGACCGGGTCGGCTCGGCGCGCGCGCTGCGCGGCGATCTCGCCGAGGACATCCGCCGGCTGCGCCCGCTCGTCGACGTGCTGGTGGTGAGCCTGCACTGGGGCGAGAACTATCAGGCGGTGACCGGCGCGCAGGAGGCGCTCGGCCGCTGGCTCGTCGACCAGGGCGTCGACGTCGTCGCCGGGCACCACCCGCACGACGTGCAGCCGGTCGAGGTGCGGGGCCACGGCGTGATCCTGTACTCGCTGGGCAACTACGCGTGGGGCGCGCCCGGGCACGGCCACCTGCGCGTGGGCTTCCTGGCGCGCGTGCGCGTGAGCCAGCGCAGCGGCGACCAGGCCGGGCGCGTCGTCGGCGTGGAGCTCGTGCCCATCGCGACGCAGAACCGGCTCGTGCAGTACCAGCCGCGCCCGCTGGTGGCGGGCGAGCTCGCGTGGCTCGATCCGTTCCTCGCCGCGGCGGCGACGCGCGCCGCTCAGGTGCAGGTGGAAGGCACGATCGTGAAGGTCGCGGTGCCCGCGCCCGCCGCGGTGCCCGCGTCCGCGCTTCACTGAATGTCGGGGAGCGTCGCCGCGAACAGCCGCTCCCACAGCCGGCGGGCCGCGGCGCGCAGGCGTTCAGGCTCGATCTCGCTCAGATCCAGGTAGCGCGCCGCCGCGCTGGCGCGGTGGACGCGGCCATCGACGACCAGCTTCCCCGGCGGCAGCCCCAGCTCGGTGCCGAGCTCGTCCAGGATCACCAGCGCAGCATGGTGCTCGGGCGTGCCCCACTGTCGGCGATCGAGTACGAAGCGGGCCACCAGCGACAGGTTCAGCCGCGGCGTCACCCGATCGCGCGCGAGCTCGGCCAGGTACGCGGACAGCTCGTCACGCGCCGCGATCGCCGACGCGCACGGCAGGCCCGACGCGGTCGCCAGCATGCCGCTCGTGCGCGCGAGCTCGGCGGGCATGCGCAGCGCCACGGCGCGCGCGTAGTCGGCGCGGTGCTGCGCCTCGTGGCGGCGGATCGAGCGCGCGATCACCGCGCGCGCCGCCGCGAACACGCGCGCCTGCTCGGCGTCCGCGAGCAGCTCCGAGAGCGTCGATAGCTCGGCGAGCTCCACCTCGGGGACGACGCCGGCGAGCGCGGCACCGAAGCGAGGCGGCGTCTCGAGCGTGCGCGGCGTCGTCAGCACGACGCCGTCCTGCTCGAGGCGCTCGCGCCAGCGATCGAAGAGCGCACGTCGCGCGCCCAGCGTGACACCGAGCTGCGCGGCCGCGCCCGCGTCGAGCCCGAGGGCGGCACCCAGCTCGGCGCGCGCGATCTCGGCGGCGCGTGCGCTCGTGGCCACGCTCCACGGGCTCCGCGCCAGGTGCGCGTCCTCGTCGCACAGGATCCAGCGGGCGTCCAGCGCCAGCGCGGGCAGGAGCGTGCCGACGAGCGACTCGTCGACCTCGTCGAGCACGACCAGCGCATCGCGCAGGTGCGGGCGCGAGAAACCCAGCACGGCCTGCTCGGCGTTCAGGCCGTCCAGACGGCGCAGGGACAGCGCGCGCAGTGGCTCGCCGTCGACGGAGAGCAGGTCCACGTGCACGACCTCGAAGGCGTACAGGACCACGTGTCGCCCGCCCGCGCCGCGGTCGACGACGAGATCACCGTCGAGGTAGTAGCCGAGATCGCGCGCGGCCAGCGCGTCGTCGAAGGCGCCCACGTCGTCGAGCAGGCGACGCGCGGCGGCGGCGGCGGCGGCGGCCGGCGTGGCCGAGGCCGCGGCGCGCAGGTCGGCCACGACGCGTTCGAGCGCAAAGGCGGCGCGGGCGCCGAGCGCGGCGTGCAGCGCGGGGCTGGCCAGGCGAGCCGCGGCGGCAGCCAGGCGCGGCTCGAGCGCGGCGCGGCGCGCGGCGGCATCGGCGGGCGTGGCGGGCGCGTTCCCCGCGCGCACCCATTCATCGAGCAGCACCAGGAACGCCGGCAGATCATCACGCAGCGCGCGCGCGACCAGCGGATCCGACGCCGGCACGCCTCCGCGCAGGTACGCCCCGGTCGACGCGGGCGCCGGGCGCCGCGAGGCATCGGCGCGCGCGGGCGGCCGCAGGAGCCGCGCGATCGCGTGCGCGCCGGCCGCCAGGAGCACGAGCGCCAGGACGACCGCCGACGCCGAGGGCCACCACGTGCGCCAGCCGCGACGACGACGACGACGCGCACCCCGGCGATGCAGCGCGGCAACCGCGGCGGCATCTTGCACGCTCCACGCCGCTCGCTCGCCGCCCGCCACCGGCGCCGGCCGCGGCCGCCCGCGCGCGACGCGCCACCAGGCGACGCGCCATACGTGCACCGCGCCGCCCTCGCCCGCCGCCGCGGCGCCCGCGTCGAGGAGCGCGTCCTCCCACGCGAGCCGCAGCCGCCGCCGCGCGAGCGGGCGCAGCAGCGGATCCATCGTGTCGAGGGCGCGCCACGCGGACCGCTCGTCTCCGGCGGCGGCGTGCGCGATGGCTTCGAGGACGGCGGCTCTGAGCACAGACTCCCTTGCCCGGCGAGGCAAGCAACCTGAAGCGGCGCACGACGCGGCCGCGACGACTTGATACGCACCGACACCGCCCGACCGGCCCGGGTTCCTTGCCTCGCCCCGGAACCCATGCACAGATCCGGGCATGCCGCGTACGCGCCAGCCCAAGCGTCCCCCCTTCATCATCAGCGCCGCCGACGTCCCCGAGCGCAGCTCGCAGTACCCGAACAGCGACGAGAAGATGGCGCCGAAGCGCTCCATCGGCGTCGTCGCGGGGCTGTTGCAGCTCGGCCTGCACCTCGTGCGCGTGCCGCCCGGCTTCCGCACCTCGTGGCCGCACGCCGAGGAGAAGGAAGAGGAGTTCGCCTACGTGATCGAGGGCGAGGTCGACGTCTGGAGCGATGGCGAGCTGCACCGCGCCCGCGCCGGCGACCTCGTCGCGTGGCCGGCCGGCACCGGCATCGCGCACACGATCATGAACAACGGCGAGCGCGACGCGCTGCTGCTCGCCGGCGGCCAGGCCAACATCGCGGGCAGCCGGATCACCTATCCGCTGCACCCGGGCCGACAGGCCGACATGTCGTGGAGCCAGTGGTGGCACGACGCGCCCAGTCGCCGCCTCGGCGGCCACGACGGCCGGCCGAAGACCAAGGCAAAGCCAGCCGCAGCGAAGCCGGCCGCAGCGAAGCCGGGCGAAGCGAAGCCGGCCGCAGCGAAGCCGAAGCGCCGGTAGCACACGGCGGCGCCCCGGCCCTGACAGTGGCTGCCCGCGGGCAGAAGTTGAAAGCTTAACTCTTGACTCTGACCCGAGCGCGTCTCTATCGTTCGCTCGTGTTCACCCGGCGCGAGTTCCTCCAGACCGGCATCGCGGCGAGCGGCGGCGGCCTGCTGGCCGCGTGCACGTCGAGCCGGCTGCTGCTCCCCGATGCCGGCCCCGCCTTCCCGCCGTCCCTGCTGTCGGCCTCGCGCGCCGAGCTCGACGGTGAGCTCACGGTCGTTGCCGGGCAGCTACCCACCGATCTCTCCGGGCACATGCTGGTGAACGCCGCCGTGCCCTGGGGCGACGGCACACCGCTGTTCAACGGCGACGGCATGATCTACCGGCTCTCCTTCGATACGCCCGGGCGCGTGCGCCTGCGCTCGCGCCTCCTGCGCACGCCCTGCTTCCTCCTCGACGAGGCCGCCCGCGGCCGCGCCGGGCTGGAGTTCAGCAACAGCGCGTTCGTGCGCCTGTCGCCGGGGTTCGGCGCACGCAACTTCGGCAACACGGCGATCGTTCCCTTCCAGGACGGCCGGCTGCTCGCCACCTACGACGCCGGCCGGCCCTGGGAGATCGATCCGGTCACGCTCGACGTGATCACGCCCCTCGGCCTGCAGAGCGCATGGCAGCCGTACCTGCCCGCGATCACACCCGGGCTCGGGTTCTTCACCCTCAACATGGCGACCGCCCACCCCTGCTTCGACGCCGACGACCAGCTGACCTACCTGGTGAACTACGCGCCGCCGACGGAGGGCCTGAGCGTCGTGCCGTTCACGCGCGTGCTGTGGTGGGATGGCACGCGTGAGCCGGTCTCGACCCGCCTCGTCGACGCCACGGGTCAGCCGGTGCACCTGCTCATGTCCTGCCACCAGATGCAGGTCACGCGCGACCACGTCGTCTTGCTCGATGGCGCCTTCCAGATCGAGCCCGAGCAGATGGCGGGCCAGGACGTCACGCGCGCCCAGGTGCCCAGCTCGGTGATCTACATCGTGCGCAAGGCTGACCTCGTGGCCGGCGGCGACACGCCCTGTCGCCGCGTCGAGATCCCGATCGAGAGCGCGCACTTCCTCGTCGACCGCGACGACAGCGGCGGGCGGCTTACCCTCATGCTGGCGCACCAGAACTCGGCGGACCCCTCCGAGTGGGTGCGCGGCAGCGATCTCGTCCACGCCACCGGCGCGCCGGTCGCGCCCGACACCGTCGGCATGATGGTCGCGGCGGCCGATCGCGGCCTGCTCGGCCGCTACGTCGTCGACGTCGCCTCCGGCCAGGTCGTCTCGCAGAAGCTGCTCGGCGAGGATCGGACGTACTCGCTGACGCTGTGGACACAGGACGAGCGCCAGGTGCGTACCGGCGTCGGGCACGGCTGGTGGAGCTCGCTCGGCTTCGACCCGGCGCTGCTCACGCGCCGCATCGCCGACGTGTACGCCGATCACCCGCATCGGCAGGTCGCGCTCGCCGACCTGCCCACGCGCGCGCTGCCGCCGCAGCTCCTGCGCGTCGACCACGAGTCGATGGCGGTCGACGACTCGTTCGAGCTGCCGCTCGGTCACTTGCCCATGTCGCCCACGTTCGTGCCGCGCCGGGGCGGCGGGCCCGACGACGGCTACCTCGTGATCTTCGCCGTGGGCCCCGAGGCCGACGAGGTCTGGATCCTGGACGCGGGCGATCTCGCGCGCGGTCCACTCTGCCGCCTGCGCCACCCCGGGCTCGATGTGGCCTTCACGCTGCACAGCACATGGGTGCCCGAGCTGCGCTCGCGCGCCACGCCCGCTTACCTGGCCGATCGCGGCCAGGACTACGGCGAGCGGCTGGCGTCGCTGCCCGCCGATGCGCAGGCGCTCGCGCGCCAGACACTGGGTCTCTAGCTTACGAGCCGTGCGTTCTGCCGGCTCGCTGTTTGCCGTCTCGCAGGGAGGAAATATCGATGTCGATGCTTGAGCGAATCTTTGCCGCCGCGCTCGCGAGCGCGCTCGTAGGTGCCCTCTCGGGCTGTGCCGCCGACGACGAGCCGGGTGGCGAGGAGCCACCGGACGTCGCCGACGCTGCGCCCGCTCAGCCCGATGCCGCGCCGCCCCCGCCGCCTGGTTTCGTCGACGAGGTCGAGCCGCGCCTGGTCGGCACCTACGCGATGAAAATGCAGGTCGCCACGATCCAGATGCTGCCCATCCTGGGCAACACGCCCTCGACGCAGACCTCGCTCGGCCTGGTCGAGATCAGCCGCGACGGCGAGCACTTCGTGTTCGAGGAGCGCGGCTGCCGCGTGGTCCCGCAGGCGGGAGGCGCGGTCACCACCACGATCGATGACGCCGTGCCACGCTCGGTGCCGCCGGGCGAGTCGCGCCTGGACGTGACCGATCTGGGTGACGGCCAGGTCGGCTTCGCGCGCGCCACGTCGACCGTCGTCCTCGGCATCCACCTGGCCGACCCGGCCACCGACGCGCTCACCGACGACGCCGCCGACCCGCGGGTGTGGGATCAGGACGGCGACGGCAAGCCGGGCGTGACCGCGCACGTCATGGGCCTCGCCTCGGGCGACGTCTACGTCGTGCAGCGGCAGCGCGCCTCCTACAGCGGCACCCTGCTCGCCGACGGCAAGCTGCGCGGCCTGGTCGCCGACGCCTCCGAGCAGAAGACGGTGGGCGCGTCGACGCCGCTGCTCGACTCGCAGATCATGAGCACGCCCGACCCCGACACCGAGAAGAGCTTCGTCGAGCTCGAGCGCGTCACCGGCACCTGGGACTGCGATCGGCTGGTCGCCGAGGTCGGGACGATCTTCCCGTGACCGCCGGCACCACCCTCGCCCGGCGAGCCATGTGGGCCGCGGCGCTGGCCGCGCTCGTGCTCGGGTGCAGCGACGCCGACGCTCCCGAGCTCCCCTGCGCGGAGCGCCCGGTCGCCGCCGACGCGGTCGCGTGCGCCGAGGCGGCCTTCTGGTCCGCCTTTCACACCCCCGACGCGCCCGCGCGCGAGGCCGCACACGCCACGCTCACCGAAGTGATCGACCGCCACCCCGACGCGCCCGCGATCGCGCGCGCGTACTTCCTGCGCGGCTGCCTGGGCGTGGCGCTGTCCATCGAGAACCAGCTGGGCAGCGCCTATATCGAGGGCATCGTCCCCGACTTCGAGCGCACCATCTTGCTCGAACCGGACAACGTGAAGGCGTTCTCCTGGCTCGACTCCATGGAGCTCGTGCTCGCCTACCTCGGCGGCGATGCCGCGGCGCTCGAGCGGCACGGCCGCGACTCCGTGGCCAACGCCGCGCTCCACTCGGGGAACGTCCTCACCATCTCGGGCACCATGTCGGGCCTGCCCGTCGACACCGGCTTCCCCGCGCGTGCGGTCGAGCTGCTCGAGGCGTGGACCTGCGAGTACGACTGGTGCCGCCGCAACAGCGTCAAGGTCCCGTTCGTGATGCCGGGGCTGCAGGTGCACTTCGCCGACGCCTACGCGCGCGTGGGCGACCGCGAGCGGGCCGAGCAGTACCTGCTGGCGGCGCTTGCCGCCGCGGACGCCGACGCCTGGCCCTACCGCGACCGTGCCGAGACCATGCTCGCCGAGTTGGACCGCATCGTCGACGACTTCGTCGCGCTCGGCGACTCCGACCCGGCGATCAACCTGGTCTACGCCAACTCCGACATCGGCTGCCTGATCTGCCACGGCAACCGCTGAACGCAGCGATGCGTAGCGCTTCGGGACCTACCTTGTCCGAGGCGCAGCCGAGCGCCGTGAGTGACGGGACCGGGCTAGCGCGCCGCTCAGAAACCGCTCCTCCCCAGTTTCTTGACCACCCCGTGCGGCCTCGGTATCGTCCGGGAGTTGTCCGGTATTCCTGGGATTCGGGCAGCTCCCTGGCCATGACAACGCGCACCGACCTGGATCCAGCCTGGCGCACCGAGCTCCGGCGCGGGCTCGAACGCCTGCACGCGGGCGATTTCGTCGCGGCCGAGGCCCACTTCGAGCACGCGCACCAGCGTGCCCCCGACCGTCCCGAGGTCGGCGTCGCGCTCGGCCGCGAGCGGCTGCGTCGGGGACGGCTCGACGAGGCCGAGCGGCTCTTGCGCGCCGCCTGGTCGGCCGATCCCACGCTGGTGTCGGCCGCCGCCAGCCTGGCGCGCTGCCTCGGCATCTTCGGTGCCCGCGCCGCCGAGGCGCACGCCGTGCTCGACGCCGCGATGGAGCGCCACGGTCGCGACGCCGGGTTGCTGGTCATTCGCAGCGAGATCTTCCTCGAGGAGCGGCGCGTGGCCGAGGCGCGCACCGCTGCACAGACCGCCCTCGAGACCGCGAGCGCGACCACGCGCAGCGGCGCGAGCCCCCGCCCCTCGGCGGCACGCATCGCCGCCGAGCTCGCCCTCGCCCGCGTCCACAACGCCGAGGGCCTCGAGCTCGCCGGCGCTGGTCGCGACGACGAGGCGCTCTTCGCGTTCAAGCGCGCCGCCGATCTGGACCCTGACTGGGCATCCCCGGTGGTCAACCTGGGCGCGGCCTTCGCGCGCCTGGGCCGCACCGCGCGCGCCCGGTCCGCTTGGGAGCGCGCGCTCGTGCTCGAGCCCGACAACCTGGCGGCGCGCATGAACCTCGCCGACGACCGCGTGCGCAGCGCCTGCGAGCTCGAGGACGCCGGCGACCGCGCGGGCAGCGAGCGGCTCCTGCGCGGCGCGCTGGCCGTCGATCCCGCGCACGCGAGCGCGCACGAGGCGCTGGCCGCGCTGCTCACCCGGCTGGGTCGCTACCTGGAAGCCGCGGAGCTCAAGCGCCGCGCCGGCGCGCTCGCCTCGGCCTCCGTCCCACCGCCCCGCTGAGCGAGCCGGGCCCGGGCCGAGCCGACCAGCTCGCGCGGCACAGGCCGGCGGGTGGCACAGGTGGCTCGTGATGTGTCACTCACGTGCCGCTCGCACGGCCCGAAAACGTGTCACTCGACCCGTGCTCGCCAGCCGGCTGCGCGGCCCGAGCCCGGGGCGGCCCCCGAGCGTGCGCCCGCTGCCTGCGCCTTCTCCGTCGGAGAGCTGGCCCTACGCCGATTCCTGCGCACACGCGGCACCGTCGTTCACGCCGGGAACCGGGGCTGGCGCGCCGGTTGCACCAAGGCGCCGCCGGGAGGCAAGAACACCAATGCGACACTCGGATCCTGGAATTACCCTGCGCACCCCTTGGGGCCGTGGCCCGGTTGCGCCGCGCGCCGGCAAGGCGCTCTGCACGGCCTTGCTCATCTGCTGCGCGTGCAACGCGAGCAGCGACCCATGGGCCGAACCCGAACCCGACGCTCCCGCCGCGCAGCCGGCCGCGCGCGAGCGTGAGATCGTCTTCGAGCTGTCGCCCGTGCTGCAGCTCGCCGCTCGTGACACGTGGACGGCCCGGCTGCACAACCCCAGTGACCAGCTCGCCAGCGTCTCGTTGAGCGTCACCTCGATCTCAGAGGCAGGCACCGACAAGCGCGAACGGCTCCGGCAACTGGAGATTCCGGGTGGCGCCACGGTGGTCGCGTCCTTCCCGGCCAGCGAGCTGCGCCTGCCGACCGGGAGCTTCGCGACCTCGGGACAGCTCTGGCTCACCGCAGAGACCGACTTTGCGGACGGCGTGCACCGCACCTCGACCGCCGCGCCCCTCTTCTTTCACCCCGACGCGAACGGCTGGCTCGTCTATGACCGGGCGGTTCGCGATGAACGCTACGCCCGGGGTGCGCTCGTGGACGCGCTGCGCGACCTGGCGCCGCCCGAGGACGCGGAGCAAGGCGGCATCCAGCTCGTCAAGAACGACGACGGCCCGCCGCTGCCCGAGCGGCCCTCGCACGACGCCACGACCTCGACGTCACCCACGCTCGCGCAGGACGCGATCACGCTCGCCGGGTCGCAGCTGGAGCGCGTGACCAGGCTCGGCGACGCGTCCGCCCCCACGCCGAGAGCCAAGGTGAACAAACGCTTCTGCTTCAAGGTCGTCACGGACTACGACGACGTCGGCATCGGCGAGGACCAGTATCCGGACGCCGGCCCGACCGCCCGCGTCGCCCGGGGCATGCTCTGGACCAGCGGCAGCCTGAGCGGCAACACCGGCGACGGCATCACCGGCACCAACCCGGAGGGCTGCAGCCAGCCCATCTCCGTCACCCCCGGACAGTCGTACAGCTTCAGGCTGTACACGAGTGGAACCTCGAACCGCCACGCGATCCGGGTGCAGGACTTCACGAGCGGCGCGCGAGCGAGTCACCTCGTGGCGGTCACGGCCAGCGCCTCGACGACCCAGTGGGTGACCATCTCGCCGGCCGATGCGCGCTTCAACGTGTACATGGTCGTGGCGTTCTCGACCTTCCAGCACGCCGGGCTCGGCGCGGGCGACGTCACGGTCCACGCCAGCGCCGACGACAGCCACGCCAACGGCACCGACGTGTGGATCCAGACCGGCGACGAGGACGAGAAGTTCGTGATCGCCCACGAGGTCGGGCACTTCACGCACCGCGACAGCGCCGGTGGGGTGGCCAGCGATTGCAGCCACCAGAGCACCCAGTGCCCTTCCTCGGGAAGCCATCGCATCACCTCCAAGGAGTTCGTGAGCTGCGCCTTCAGCGAGGGCTTCGCCGACTTCTTCGCCGCCGACGTCTTCAACAACCACGGCGAGGACGATTGCTGGCTGTTCATGCACGGCACCACCATCAACTGCGAGAGCGCCAACGACGCCCTTCCGCTGCGCTACCTGGAAGTGACCTGCGACGCGCCGTTCGCCGGGTTCGGGGTCCAGACCGACTGGTCACGCGCGTTCTGGGACGTGCACACCAACACGACCACCGAGCCCACGCTCAACGACATGCTGAGGTGGATGGAGGACGCCAACGACAACACCGCGTGGTCGAAGACCAACTCGTACACGCTCCTCGACGCGGAGGCGAACGCGGTGGGCGGAGTGCTGGGCTCGAACTGGGACGCCGCCAAGACCGCCAACGGCATCGACCACTAGGGCGGCGAGCCCGGCTCGCCGTCAGGGCAGCGTGGCGGGCGGCGCCACGTCCGCGGCCGGAAGCGGCGCGCCATCCAGGCTCTTCACGAACTGCACGAGGTCGTCGATCTCCGCGTCGGTGAGCGCCGGCAACAGATCGAGCGACGCGTCGTGCAGCGGGTCCTGCCGCGACGCCGGACCGCTCAGGTGCCGGATCACAGGGCGAATGCTGACCTCTGTGCCGTCGTGCAGGTAGGGCGAGGTCTTGGCCGACGAGCGGAGCATGGGCGTGAGGAACTTGCCGCGGTCCGCCTCCAGTCCGGTGATCAGGAATCGGCCCTCGTCGGTGCGGACGCCACTCGCGTTGGGCAAGGCCGTCGAGACGTTGTGGAACTCGAAGTCGGAGAGCATCGGACCGCTGTGGCAAAGCGTGCACTGGGCCCGGCCCGTGAACAGGATCGCGCCGCGCTTGGCGGCGTCGGTGATCGCGTCGTCTTCCCCGGCGTTCCAGCGGTCGAACGCCGAGTCGCGGGCGACCGCGACGCGGATGTAGACCGCCAGCGCCTCGCCGGCCAGCCGCCAGACGCGCTCGGGCGGCGCGGCCGCGATGTCCTCGCCGAACGCGGCCATGAAGATCGGGACGTAACCGGGGACGTCCACGCTGAGCTTCTGCTTCAGCACGAGCTGCGCGCCCGGGATGTCGATCTCGTCCCCCGCGCTCACGTCGAGCCCGGACAAATTCATGTTCGCCTCTGCGAACGGCAGCACCATGAGGTCGGCGACGTCGGTGAAGTGACCACCATCCCAGCGCGCCATCTTCGCGTAAACGAGGTTCAGCAGCGACGGTGCGTGCCGGTGCAAGGTCGGTGACGGCGACGGGTACGACCGATCCGGCGCGTCCAGCTTGGCACCCGAGTGGAAGTTCGACACCGAGAGGTGACAGTTTCCGCACACGGCAGTCCCGGAGCCCGACAGTCGCATGTCGAAGAACAGGGCGCGACCGAGCTCCTTCTTGGCTTCGGTCGGCGGGTTGTCGGGCCACTCCGGTAGCGGCGGCACTGGCGGGATGACCGCGAGGCGCAGTCCGGTGGCCGGGTCGACCGGGATGTCGAGGGCCGAGTCGCTCGGGTCCGCGGGCGAGCCGTCGTCGCTGCCGCACGCGGCGACGAGCACGAGCAAGACGAGGGCGTGCTTGTAGGTCATGGCTTCGTCCTACGGGAGGTAGAGGATGGTGTGCTCGAACGCGGCCGTGGTCTGCGCGACGTCCATGGGATCCGTGGGCGTCCGGTTCGCGATCTCCATCATGGCGTCGGCGTCTTCCACGTTCATCCGCAGCGTGCCGAGCGCCTGATCGGGATCTCCCGGGCGCACGTCGGCGCTCGAGAGCGTGAACGACGCCAGGTCGCCGCCTGCGGCCACCGGCGGGATCTCCCGCAAGGCGAGCTGATCGTCGCTGACCGGTGTGGCCACGTAGAGCACCAGCACCATGTCGTAGGCACCCGACGCGAACATCGCCGGCGTCGTCTCGACGATATCGAGGCTCGCGGGCACCGTGCCCCACTTCTCGAACAGGGCGGGATCATTGCCGGGCGAGAAGCCCGCCGGGAACACGCCCAGGTAGTACGGCTTGCCGACCACCGCAGCCGGGAGGTAGGTGCCGATGGTCGCCGACGGGCTCAAGAAGGCGAGCATGCCGTCGTCGCTAGCGTTGAGCTGCGCGTGAAGCGTGAGCGAGTGCGCCGAGGCCGTGTCGTCGTCGGACGAGCAGGCAGTCATTGCCAGGGTGAGCGCGAGCAGCGGGACGAGCAGGCGAGCGAGCATTTCAGCCTCCTACGGCGTGAGTTCAACCGCGGGCATCTTGCTGCCTGGACTATCGTCAGTCAAGAGTTCAACTTCCAACTTTGTACTTCGCGGGCGACGCGGGCGACGAGAAGTCGGACACGAAGCGCTACAGGGGCGCCCACTCGATCTTGAAGTAAGCGCTCCGGCTCGGGTCGGCGGGGTCGCCGTAGTACGTGACCACGCGCAGCTTGATGTGCGAGCCGTCGGCCAGGCGCACCACGTAGACCCGCTCGAGCGGATTGAGCACCATGCCATCCGCCGAGTACCAGGTTCCGATCGCGGTGCTGGGCCCGCCCACCAGGTCCAGGATCGGCATGCAGATCTCGTTGGCGAAGTCGTCGGCCAGGAACTGCCCGGGCGACGGCGGCGACGTCACGGCCGCGAGCGACACGCCATCCACCTGCGCGACCGTCACCCCACCGGGGCCGGAATCACCACCGTTGGCACGAATGACATAGCGCTTGAATGCCAGATCCCAATCCGATGACGTGAACGACGCCGGATCAGCAATGTCCACCTTCTGCATCGAGGTGCCATTGATCTTCACGTACACGAACGGCTCGCCCGCCGACGCGCCGAAGCCGCCCGCGGTCGCGTCGATGCTGGTCGTGATCACGCCCGAGCCGCTTCCGGTCACGGTGCCGCTGGCGACCTTGTCGACCGGCTTCCAGCCTTCGGGCAGCGCGGTGGTCGGGTCCGGACAGCCGGCGCTCGCGTCGGGCAGCACCACCGTGTCGTCGTCGCCGGCGGCGCTCGCGCCAGGGTCACAGGCGCCCAGCAATGCGGCGCAGGTCATCAAGCCAAGGATCCTCATGGCCCGTGAGGCTGCATCCTGCGTGCCCGCGGCGCAAGTCTCACAACTAACTAGAATCGCTCAGCTACGTTCCCGTCCCCCGCAACGAAAGTGGAACCTCGCCTTGACGCTGTGGGGACCCATGGCCATAGTGCCCCTGGTTCTTTGACATGGGGGCGAAACGGTTTCGACGAGGGCTAGGAAGGTCGAAGTCGCGCGTCGTGGCGCCCGAGGCCACGTAAAAACGGGCACAAACGCAAAAGCGAACGATAACAACGCTCTTGCACTCGCCGCGTAGCTAAACCCTACAACGTGACGGCAAACCAGGATTTCCGCCTGTAGTCCTGGCAAGCCGAAAATAACCAGGCTGGACCTCACGAGTGCCGACCGGCGTGAGGTCGAGACAAAGGTTGGCTAACCGTCCTAAGAGGCTGCCGATGGCCGCTCTGGATGGCGAAACAAATCACCGGATACACGCGTAGTGGCTCGGCTGATACTCGCTTTCGGACCCGGGTTCGACTCCCGGCGCCTCCACCCAGCAAGAAGCAGAAATTACACGACTTTCCGGTTCGGGTAGCAGAAACGGTAGCAGAAACCCGAGGCCGTCTGAGTCCTTCCAAGGACTTAGGCGGCCTCTGTACCGTTGGCGCCGAGCTGGAACGCATCCGGTCGGCGTGGCTAGAGGGTCGCGACCCGGGCGCGCTGCAATCTGCTCTGGTTGCCCTGCTCAGGACGCTCGCCGTGCTGATCGTGCTCGTGACGACGGCCTGCTCCGGCCCTCCCGCCGACGAGCCCGCCCCGCCGCTCGCAATTCGCGGTGCGCCGCCGCCCGACTGCCACCAGGTGGCGGTCGCCTGGTGCGACATGCAGTCAAGCTGCGGCCCCATCGCAGACGAGTGCCACACCGACTGGCACCTCCTCTGCCCCGGACTGCAGGACGCTGGCGCGCCCGAGGTCTCGAGTGCATGCATCGCCGAGCTCGAGCGGCGGTGCCTGATCCAGGGATTGCCGAGCTGCTCCGAGGACGACAAGTGACCGACGCCGGTCGCATCGGCACCGCATTCAACTTTCCGGACGATGGCGGAGTGCCGATCGCTGCGCCTCGGCTAGCATGCCCGCCGCAGATGACGCTGTTGCTCGAGCCCGGAGTCGAGATCGGTCCCTACCGCCTGGAAGCGGAGCTTGGTGGTGGCGAGCAAGCCAGCGTTTGGCTGGCCACGAAGCACGGCGCGCATGGCTTCCAGCGCAGGTTCGCCCTTCGCGTGTTGCAGGAGCAAAGCGGGCTCACGGCGGAAGGTCGAGAGCGCACCGCACGACGAGAAGCTGCCATCTGCTCGCGGCTCAACCACGGGAACGTCGCACAAGTCGACGACATGGGTTTGACGGTCGATGGCCGCCTGTACTCGGCGCACGAGTTCGTCGACGGGATGAGCCTTTTCAACCTGGTCCGTGCCTCCCGCCGGCGGATCGATCTACCTCTCGCGCTCCATGTCTGCAG
>JBKJOI010000719.1:0-12089 GCA_046595695.1 Haliangiales bacterium
CGCCACCGGGTTCGGCGCCAAGGTGCGCGACCACGCCGCGGCCACCGGCGCGCTGGCGCGTACGCTGGCGCGCGGTCGGCCGACCGCCAGCGAGGCGTTCCTGTGCGGCCTCATGCACGACATCGGCAAGCTGATGATCCTGCAGACCGACGACGCTCCTTACGACGGCGCGCACGCCGCCTGCCTGGATGTGCCCGACGCGGCGCACGTGGTCGAGCGCGAGGCCCTGGGCTACGACCACGCGCTGCTCGGCGCGTTCGTGCTGGGCGAGTGGGGCTTCGGCGATCCCATCACCACGACCGTGGCGCTGCACCACCAGCCGATGCGGGCGGCCGCCGCCGGCCCGGTCGTCGAGGAGCTGGTCGCGTTCGTGCGCCTGGCCGACCGGCTCGAGTACAAGCTGCGCAGCCACGACAGCGGCGACGCCCGTGCGCACTGCGAGCATCTCGCCGCCGATCCGGCCGCCGAGCACCTCGGCATCGACGCCAAGCATTTGGAGAGCGAGTGGACCGAGCTGGTGAACGCGCGGCTGGAGATGCGCGGCAGCCGCTGATCGAGGGCGCGCCTGGCTAGCGCTTCGGGACGAAGCGCCAGCGCGTCTCGGCCTTCTCGACGATGGTGGCGATCAGGAAGGGCAGCTCGAAGTACTGGTTCCGGATGTAGTAGGTCTCCAACAGGTCGCGGAAGTGCGGCGAGCTGCGGTCGAAGGTGATGCCTCCGGGCAGGGCGAACATGGTCTTCGGCGGCGACCCGGGCGTGAGCTGGGTGACGTGGCGCATGGCCGGCCCGTCGCCGTAGTCGAAGTCGAGATCGGTCCACCCACCGTTCGAGGCATCGACCGCGTAGGTCATGCCGTGGCGCGGGTAGCCGCCGACCCAGTCGGGGTTGGTCTCGCTGGCCGGCGGGACGTCGAGGTTCGCGTCGGGCAACTGCGACGACAGGGTGAGCCGGTGCAGGTCTCCCCAGCGCCAGTCGTCCATGTCGGCGCTGGCGTAGTGGGTCTCGGCGAAGTCGAGCGCGCGGTCGAGCGCGCGCACGATGATGAAGGTGCAGCTCTCGATAATGCCGTCGGTGGCCAGATCGTCGCAGAGCACCGGCTCGTTGGTGGTGGGATGCAGGCCGGTGAGCAGATCCTGGGGCCGCTCGAGCAGGGCCAGGCCGGTGCGCGCGATGAAGTTTATCTCCACCGACTCACCGATCAGGCTGAGCTCGTCCTGGTAGGCGTCGGTGAAGAAGAAGTGACCCCAGGCGTTGAAGATCACCGTCGCCGACGCGTCGGCGATCTCGGTCGCGCTGGGCGTGCCCTCGACGGCAGACGGGGTCTCGAGCGTCCAGCCGTCCAGGCGGGCCACCGCGGCGACCAAGCGGTCCTGCCGGGCCGGCGAGAGCGCCGCGAAGTACGCGGCCGCGTCGGGCACGGTGTTGTTCCTGGCCTTGGCGACCGCCGAGGCGATGAACGGCACCATCCGGCCGCCGAAGTTGGAGTGGTTGTCGGCCTGGATCGAGTACATGTCCTCGAGTGTGGCCGGCGTGCCCGACGCGGCGATGGCCTGCAGGCGCTGGTAGATGCGCTCGACGCGGAAGCCGGGGTCGTAGAACGTGCCCAGGTAGAGCGGCGCGCCGTCGACGATGGGCCCGTTCAGCGGGTCGCCGTCGAAGGTCTCGCCGACCGGATCGGCGTTGGCGGTCGCGATGTAGCCGAGCGCGGGATCGATCGTGTGCGGCATGTAGCGGTCGCTCATGAAGCCGGTCCACTCGCACGAGCCGTCGCCGGGCAGCGCCATGTACGGGGCGACGCCGCGGCGGCCCTCCTCGGTGGAGCGCTCGAAGGTGAAGCAGCCGGGCGAGCGCAGTGGGATGCGCGCCGAGCCGGTGTAGCCGATCGTGCCGGTGTCGTCGGCGAGCACCCAGTTCATACCGCCGTGGTTCCAGTCGTCGAGCGCGTCCATGCCCTGGGCCACGGTGCTGGCGCGCAGCATGTGGAAGACCGCGCGCACCTCGTTGGTGACCTCGTGGCCGGTGTACTTGACCGTGATGGCCTGGCCCGCGGTGCGCGGCACGATCGCGCCGTTGTAGATGTCGGGGACGATCGGCCCGTGGTGCGGTACGCGCTCGAAGGTGATCTCGCGCTGATCGATCACGGTGCCGTTCGCGCCCACGTCGATGGTCTCGGTCCAGGTCTCGATCGCGACCTCGGCGCCGTGCCAGGTCACGCAGTCACCGCCGCCGGCGCTGCAGGGCGCGACCTCCTCGACGTAGAAGTCGTAGACGTCGTGCACGATCACCGTCGCGCCCCACGCCAGGTGCTGGTTGTGGCCGAGCTGCAGCGCGGGCAGGCCGGGGAAGCCGACGCCCTGGGCGTCGATCTGGCCGGGCACCGTGAGGTGGACCAGGTACCAGATGGACGGGCTGATGAGCGGCAGATGGGTGTCGTTGGCGAGCAGCGCGCTGCCGCCCGCCACCTGCGGGCCCACGACCCAGTTGTTCGACGCCATCAGCCGCTGCGAGAAGTCGAAGCCGGCGACCTCCTGCGGCCGGCCGTTGCGCACCGCCGCCTCGAGCACCGCGGGCTCGATCCACGGCCGTGGCGTGACCTGCGCGCCCGGTTCGGGCTTGGCGTGCGTACCCGAGTCTTCGGCGACGTTGGGGAAGCCGTCGAGCGGCGCGACCGTCGCCATCGGCCGGACCAGGCCGAAGTCGTAGGCGGCGAGCGCGCGGCGCGCGAGGTCGGGATCGCCCGAGTCGCCCGAGTCGGCCGGGAAGGCGGTGGCGCCGCGCTGCAGCGTGTTGCTGACGCGCAGGTCGTAGTCGTCGTAGGAGAGCACGAACGTCTGCAGCCGGCCGATGGTCAGCGAGTCGACCGGCGTCCACGGCTGGAAGGTGTCGGTGGGGAAGAACACCTCGATCGCGGGATCCTGCGTGTACTTCTCGCGCGCGAGGTCGGCGACGTACGCGTTCACGCCGTCGGAGTAGCGGGTGAAGTACTGCACGATCTCCTGGTCGTCGGGATCCACCGACGCCGTCAGCTCGTCCCAGGTCTCCTGCGCGAGCGGTCGCAGGCGGTGCATGCGCATGCGGATGTCGTTGTCGATCTGGGCCGGCTGCAGCGCGCCGAACAGCCGCGACACGTTGCCCGAGGCGGCGTGGCGAAACAGGTTCATCTGCGCGATGCGGTCGGAGGCCATGACGTAGCCGTTCGCGTAGGCGAGGTCGGCCATGTTCTGCGCATAGATGTGCGGGATGCCGTACTCGTCGCGCACCACCTCGACCGGCGCGGTCAGGCCGTCGCCGTCGATGGTGTTGCTCGCCGGGATCCCGTCGAAGGGACTCTCGAACGGGGCGCCGTCGTCGTCACCGCAGGCGGTGAGCGAGAGCGAGACGAGGGTGGAGAACGCCAAAATCGCGGTAATGCGGCCCACGCGTTGAAACATGCGCGGACTTTAACACTGACCGGCTGGTCATAGTAAATAGGGCCCGGCTGGTTTCCGGCTGAATTCGTTTGTACGTGGCCCGGGGCGCGCGGCAGCGCCACACTCCCGACGCCGCTGACGCTGCGGCGGGTGGAACGTTCACACTTCTTCACGAGCGCAGCGGTACACGCTTCGCAGTTCGGCGGCATGCTCGGTTCCATGAGCGAGAGCATCCGCGGCGACGACTGCCGCGCCGGGCCCGGATCCATGGTCCCGCACGTCGATCTCGATCGTTGCGAGGGCAAGGGCGCCTGCGTGGCCGCCTGTCCGTACGACGTCTTCGAGGTGCGCAAGATCGACGACGCCGACTTCGTGCGCCTGTCGTTCTTCGGGCGCGTGCGCTCGCGCGCGCACGGCCGGCTGACCGCCTACACGCCGCGCGCGGCCGAGTGTCACGCGTGCGGGCTTTGCGTGAGCTCGTGCCCCGAGGGTGCGATCGATCTCCTGGCCATCGCGCCGATGAAAGCGGCCGCCGCCGCCGGCCGCTAGGCCTTCGCGAACGCGCGCTCCTCGGCGCGCTGCGCGTAGTTCTCCGGGGCGTGCGTCGCCGGGCGCGTGGTGAACGTGGCGACCGCGCGCGCGAGCACCTCGGCCACCGGCGTGGCGCGGAAGCCGAGCTCGGCCTTGGCGCGGGCCGGGTCGATGAGGGACATCCAGGCGTTCGAGAACGGCGAGATCGTCGCCGGATCGAGGCCGCGCGCGCGTAGCGCCGCCGACGGCGCGTCGACGAGCGGCGCGCTCGAGCCGGCGATCTCGCGCAGCGCCTCGAGCAGCTCGCGCAGCGTCGGCGTCTCCTCCTGCGCCAGGTTGTAGGCCTGCCCGAAGGTCTCCTTGCGGCCCAGGATCGCGACCGCGGTGCGCGCGACGTCGTCGCCGTAGATGTGGCGGGTCAGGTGTCGCCCGCCGTCGGGGATCAAGAGCGGGCCGCCGTCGTAGAGGCGCCACAGGTAGCTCTCGAAGCGCCGGTAGTAGTCGAGCTCGCCGTTCACCATGGGGATGCGCAGGCGCGTGCCCGGGAAGCCACTCGCGACGAAGCCGGCCGCGAGCACGTCCTCGGCGGCGCGCTTGCCGACGCCGTACTCCCACTCGGGCAGGTCGGGGCCGTCGGCCGGCTGCGCCATGAGCGCGCCCGGATAATCCTGCTCGCGCGCCGGCCGCGGGCAGTCCTCGCGCACCAGGTACACCTGGCCCGTCGAGATGAACACGTAGTGGCCGATGCGGCCGCCGAGCGCCGCGATCACGCCGCGCGCGTCGTCACCGGTGTAGCCGGCCAGGTCGACCACGCCGTCGAAGCTGCGACCGGCGAGCACGCTGGCGAGCTGCGGCGAGGTGCGATCCACGTGCAGCCGCTCGACGCGCGCGCCGAACGGATCGGCGAGCGTGCCGCGGTTGAGCAGGGTGACGCGATCGCCGCGCGCGATCAGCCGCCAGGCGACCAGCGCGCCCACGAAGCGGTTGCCACCGATGACGAGGACGTTCATGCGCGGGCGGCGCTCGCGGCCGCGGCGCCGGTCGCTGCGCCGCGCGTGTCGCCCGCGTGGGTCTCGGCCGCGATCGCCTCGACCACCACCGGCACGCCGTTCAGGATCGCGGTGCCGATGATCGGCTCGACCATGCTCTCGTCGGTGAGCGCATTGATGTTGGGGCCGACCAGCGCGCCGGCCAGCTTCATGGTGTCCTTCGCGGCCGCGTGCCCGTAGCCGTGCGGCAGCGACACCACGCCGGGCATCAGCGTGTCGGAGATCTCGACGCGCCCGCGCACCTCGCCGACGCGGCTCTTGACCCGCACCGCCTGGCCGTCGCTCAGGCCGAGCCGCTTGGCGTCGACCGGGTTCATCAGCAAGGCCGAGCGGTCGGGTCCCTTGATGAGCGAGTGGCAGTTGTGCATCCAGGAGTTGTTGGTGCGCACATGGCGACGGCCGATGAGACAGAGCTCGCCGCCGCGCGCGCTGGCCGCGCTGCGCGCCGCGATCCAGGTGTCGAGGCGCGCGGTCTGCGCGGTGAGCACCGGCGGCGCCAGGTCGACCTTGCCGGTCTTGGTGCGCACGCGCTCCTTGAACGACGGGCGCAGCGCGCCCAGGTCGATGCCGTGCGGCGCCGCGCGCACCTTCTTCAGGTTCAGGCCCTTGCCGCGCGGCAGGAAGCGATCGCCGTGCGGTCCGAAGCGGATCGCGAGGTCGACGATGACGTCGGGCGACAGCTTGAGCCCGCGCTTCCACGCCAGCTTGGCGGCGCGGTTGATGACCGGGTGGCCGAAGTGCATCTCGCCCATGCGCATGCCCAGGTCGTAGAGGATCTCCCAGTCTTCCATGGTGCCCGGCTCGGGCGGGATGACCGTCTCGGAGTACTTCACGACGTTGCGGACGGCGAGCGCCTGCAGCACGACGTCGATGTGCGGGCGCTCGAGCGCGTAGCGCGGCGGCAGGATGATGTGCGCGTGCCGGCTGGTCTCGTTGATGTAGAAGTCGATCGAGACCATGAACTCGAGGCCGGCGATCGCGCGCTCGAGCCGCGCCGAGTTGGGCGACGACAGCACCGGGTTGCCCGCGACGCTGACGAAGCCGCGGATCTGGCCCTGGCCGGGCGTGTCCATCTCCTCGGCCAGGGTCGCCACCGGCAGCTGGCCGCCGAACTCGGGCAGCCCGCGCACGCGCGACTTCCAGCGGTTCCAGCGGCTGATGTCGAAGACCCGGCCGAGGCGCGCGAGATCCACGGCGGGCGTGGTGAACATGGCGCCGCCCTCGCGGTCGAGGTTGCCGGTCAGCACGTTGATGACGTCGATGAGCCAGCTGGCCTCGCAGCCGAACTCGTTCACGCTGGTGCCCACGCGGCCGTAGCAGACGGCGCGCTCGGCCGCCGCGAACTCGCGCGCAAGGCGGCGGATGACCTCGGCGGGCACGCCGCAGGCGGGCGCGACCGATTCGGGGGAGAAGCGCGCCGCGAGCGTGCGCACCTCGTCCACGCCGGTGGCGATGCGGTTCACCGCGGTGAGGTCGACCTTGCCGTCAGCGAAGAGGACGTGAACGATGCCCCACAGGAACGCTGCGTCGGAGGACGGGCGGATGAAGTGGTGCTCGTCGGCCCAGGCGACCGACTCGGTGCGGCGCGGGTCGAGCACGACGACGCGGCCGCCGCGCTCGCGGATGCCCTTCAGGCGCCCGCGCACGTCGCCGAGCGACATCAGGCTGCCGTTCGAGGCTGCCGGGTTGGCGCCCAGCATCAATAGATAGTCGGTGCGGTCGACGTCGGGCACCGGGATCGAGGTGGCCTCGCCGAACATCATCATGCTCGAGAACAGCTTGGGGTTGGCGTCCATCGAGTTGGCGTCGAAACGGTTCTTCGAGCCCAGCGACTTGAGGAAGCCCTGCACCATGATCGATGCGCCGTGGTTGTGGACGCTGGGGTTGCCGATGTACGTGCCGACGGCGTCCCGGCCATGGCGGGCGCGGATGTCGAGGAAGCGCCGCGCGGTCTCGCCGAGCGCCTCGTCCCAGGAGATCTCCTGCCAGCCGGTGGCGGTGCGGCGCACCGGCCGCTTGAGGCGATCGGGGTCCTCCTGCAGCTCGCGCATGGCCGGGCCCTTCGGGCAGATATGCCCCTTGGAGAAGGGGTCATCGGCGTCGCCGCGGATGTCGACGATCTTGCCGGCGTCGACGGTGACGAGCATGCCGCACATGGCTTCGCAGACGTTGCAGGTACGCGGGGTGGTGGTCGACATGGGCCGCAGCCTAGCACCGCGGCGCGCGCGGCTCGACTCGCATGAGAAGCGCACGTATCAGCCTCTGGAGGGCTTTTCCCCGGGGTGGGAGTGCGGGGGGCCGCGGAAAGACATGCAGCGTCGTCTGATCTGCGCACGGCACACCGCTTGCTCATGACGAGGGCAGCCGGGGTTCTCGACAGGAGGGCCCAATGCCCAAGCGTTTGTGGATGGTGGTGTTCGTGGCGGGAACGACCTTCGCGTGCAGCAGCGGCGACGGGGGTGGCGAAGGCGACGACGACGACGACGGTGACGCGATGACGCCGCGGCCCGATGCCGGTGGGCCGGGCCCGGGACCCGGCCCGCCCGACGCCGACGTCGAGGACCCCGATCCGACCCAGCCCGATGCGGCGCCGCCGGTGCCGCAGGAGTGCGTGGTGCCGACGACCGGGTTCGGCGCGGTCGGCAACGTCGCGGTGACCGCCGAGCTCGTCATGAACCGCGCCGCCGCGGGCGCCGCGATCTTCGCGCACGGCAACCTGAACGCCGACGCCGCACCCGACGCCCTGAACATCGATCTCTACCCCGGCTACGGCGTGTTCTCCGCCGGGGCGATCACGGCCGGTACGTTCCCGCTGACCGGCGCCGAGCTCTCGATCGTGGAATGCGGCGCGTGCGTGTACGTGACCGGCGACGTCGGCGAGGCCGGCCCGAAGGGCATGTGGATGGCGACCGGCGGGACGCTGACGCTCACGTCGGTGGCCGGGCAGCTTACCGGCACGCTCGCGAACGGGACCTTCCAGCACGTGGATCTCGGGGACGGCGCGACGCCGCTCGGAGATTCGTGCGACACGTCGATCACGCAGGCCGCGTTCAATGGAGCGATCACGATGATGCCGTGATCGGCTGAACCGCGAGGCGGTGAACCCGCTACGTCGCGAGGATGCGGCGGACGCCGATCTCGGCGCGCTCGAGCTGCGCCGCGGAGCGGGCGTGATCGCCGCCGCCGACGGCGCAGGCGTAGAGCTCGGCGCCCTCGACGCGGATGCGCTTCATCGTCACCGGCACGCCGCCGGCGGCGCTGAGCAGCACACCCTCGAAGTCGCCGGCCTTGCGCCCGAGCATGGGCAGGCGCGCGGCGATCTCCGAGCACGTCATGTGCGCGCCCGACGACGCCAGGCACATGCCGTAGTCGTCGGCGACGACCATCGCGGTGAGCTCGGCGTCCTCGCGGCACGCGTCGAGCTGGTAGTGCAGCGCTTCCATCACGTCCTCGGTGCGTCTGTGGCGGCGTTCCGTGATCTGGAGGCTCCGGGGCCTTCGCGTCGACTGGCTCATCGTCTTCGACCTCGTCGTGTTGGTGCTCATACGAATGAAGCTACAGGAGGTCGGTCAATGTAGGCAAATTTCCGACATGTGGCGCCAGGTCGGGTGCGCACGCATCGCACGCTCGGGGCGAAAAGTCGAAAAGTTGCGCCACTCTGCGAGCGAGCGCCAGGGTGAGCTATGAACGGCGACATCACCTTGGCGGGCGTCACCTTGACCCTCGAAGAGTGGACCGCGCTGGACCAGGAGTCGCAGGAGCTCCTGCTCTCTCTGGCCGCAGTCTCGCGCGACGGCGAGGCGCTCGTCGATGAAGCGCGCGACTTCGGCGAGCGCACCGTGCGCATCCCGGCGATGCTCGATCTGCTCTCGACCGCGTCGCGCTAGCAGGCCGGCCGTGATCGATCGCGTTCGGCCCGCTACGCCGTCGCGACGTACGTCTTGGCCTCGATCAGGCGGACCACGTGGCGGCGATCGCGGCCGGGGAAGTCGACCTCGGCGAAGTCGCCCGGCAGGTGGATCTTCGCGTCGGCGAAGCCGGCCTGGCGCAGCGCGGCCGCCGCGTCGTCGGGGCCCTCGTAGTGCAGGTGCACCTGGCCGCGCGCGAACCACGACAGCACCTTCTGGAACACCTTGGCGGTGCGCATGCCGCCCAGGTCGCCCGACAGGTTCAGGTCGGAGAGGTAGAGGCCGTAGGGGAACGCGCGCAGCGTCTGCGCGAAGCGGCGCCACATGCCCTCGACCGCGGCGCGATCGAAGTAGCTGATGAGGCCCTCGGTGATGATCGCAGTGCCGCGGGTCGGATCGAGCCGGGCGCGCGCGATGGCGCCGATGCTGCTCGGGCCCTGGTCGGCGAGCGCGTCGATGGCGATGACCTCGTGGCGCGGGCCGCGCAGGCCGGCGTCGTCGAGCGCGCGGCGCTTGTGCGCGGCCATGTCAGGCAGGTCGGCCTCGAGGTAGACGAGCTCGGGGTGGCGGCGCGCGAAGGTGAGCCCGCGCGGCGAGAGCCCGGCCGCGACCTCGATCACCTGCGCGACGCGGCCCGCGGCGATCTCGCGCTCGAGCATCCAGTCGAGCGCGCGGTGCCGGGCGAGCAGCATCATGTCCAGGTTGGGCCGGCCGGAGAAGCGCTCGTAGGCGGCGTTCATGGGCCACAGCGCCGCGTGCAGCTTGCGGCCGAGCGGCGTCGCCAGCGCCGGGTGCGACATGCCGTAGCGGAACCAGACCTGCGACGTGTAGTGCGCGGTCGGGCTGATGCGCGAGGAGTCGGAGCTCATGGCAGTGGTTCTCCTGGAGCTTGTGACGCGGCGACGGACTTGCCGCGCGAGGTGAGCGACGCGAGCGCCGTGACCAGCAGGGCGGCGCCGTGCGCGATGATGAACGCGGCGACGAAGAAGGGGAAGAACAGCAGCTGCGGGCTCGGCAGCGGGAAGCCGATCACCCAGCCGAAGGTGACGGCGTGCGCGAACGTCAGCGCCACGGCGAGGCCGACGAGGGTGAGCTGATCCGCGGCCAGGCGCGCCGCGTCGCGGAAGACCACGCGGTGCGCGATCGCGCCGGCCGCCCCGACGCCGAGGCCGACGAGCATCGAGGCGCGGATCCACGCGCTGCGCTGGTTGATCGACGTGAGCTCGAAGCTGCCGCGCACCAGCACGTAGACCGTCACGTGCACGACCACGACCGCGAGCAGCCACGCCAGCAGCGTGGTCGTGCCGCGCGCGCCCAGGCCGCGCCGGCGCGCCACCAGCACGAAGCCGGCGGCGACGACCACGAGCGCGGCGAGCCCACGCAGCGCCTGCGCGCGGTCTTCGCGCGCGTAGATGCCCGGCAGCACCGCTGCCGCCGCCGCGAAGCGCGCCTCGGCGGCGCGCCGGTCGGCCAGGTAGGCCGCGGGCAGACCGCCCGGGCCCTCGAGATCGCGCCAGACCTCGTTGCCCAGGCCGGGCCGCATGTGGCGCGGGAAGCGCAGCCCAGCCAGCACCGCGACGAGCGGCCCGACGCTGCGCTGGTGCAGCGTGGTCGGACCCGACGTGGGCACGGGCCGCGTGCCGCCGCGCTGCGCCACGCCGCGTCCGGCGTAGCAGGTGAGCGTCGTCGCGATCTCTGGATCGTCGCCGCCGTGGCCACCGGTATCCGAGTGACCGTGATCCGCGGTCACGACGATCACGTCGCGCGTCAGGTCGATCGCGGCGAGCAGGCCGCCGAGCTCGTGATCGGCGCGTGCCGCCGCCGCTGCGTACTCCGGCGCGGCGGCGCCGTGGTCGTGACCGTGCTCGTCCACGTAGATCGGGTGCACCAGCACCAGATCTTCCTGCGCGCCCGCCGCGAGCGCGAAGAAGTCGTCGGCGCGCGCGGGCGTCACGTAGCGATCGAAGCCCTCGGGAAACAGCTCGCGCCACCAGCGCAGCTCGGAGAACGCGACGACGCTGCGCCCCGAGGTGCGCGCGACCTGCCAGATCGATTCGGGCACGATCGGCGTGCGGTTGTCGTTGTTGCGCGCGCCGGTGCGCGCCTGCTCGACACCGGACGATGTGGTCCCGTACACCGGCCGTGACACCGTCGGCAGGCTGACCAGGGTGCGCCGGCACGCGCCGGCCGCGCCCAGGCGCTGCATCGAGGTCAGTCGGGCCGCGACGTCGGCACGCAGGCCATCGACGAGCACGAGGTACACGCGCCGCGGGCGGGCCTCACCCAGCGCCGCGCCCTCGGCGACCCGATCCTCGACCGCGACCAGGTAGTGCCCGCGGTGATCCGACAGGCGCGGGATGATGCCGTCGCCGTACCAGTAGCCGTAGGCCATCGCGGCCAGCGCGAGCAGCGCCATGACGATGACGATGGGTGCTCGGGGAGGTCGCGCCACGCGCCGGCAGCTTACTCTCTAACGCGCCGCGTCGGCAGACCACGGCGGGTGCGGCTTCTCGTGCGCACACGGCAGCACGTGCAGCGGCGCTGGCGACGGGGTGTAGAATGTTGATCGCCCCGGGTCTGATGATAGTGTGCGGGGCTTCTTGGTGGGTGGGAAGGAGCGGACCGCGGTGCGCGTGGAGTTGCCGAAGACCGTCGCCTTAGGGCGCAACCTGATCGGGGGCCAGTGGATGGTCCCCGAGGGCGCCGAGTGGCAGGACGTGAAGAGCCCGTACACCGGCACGGTGATCGGGCGTGTCCCGCTGTCGCCTCCGGCCGAGGTCGCGCGTGTGGTCGCCGCTGCCAAGGCGGCCGCGCCGGGCTGGCGCGCCACCTCGCTGCGCGAACGCACCGCGCGCATGTTCGCGTTCCGCCTGCTGCTCGAGCGAGACCTGGATCGCCTGGCTCACCTGGCCGCCGCCGAGGCCGGCAAGACCTTCGCCGAGGCGCGCGCCGAGGTGCAGAAGGGCATCGAGGTGCTCGACTTCGCGCTGTCCATCCAGAACCTCGACGCCGGCGGCACCATGGCCGGGAAGTTGAACGGCGTGATGCCCGCGACCACGCCGAGCGGCTCGCGGCGGTACTCGCAGCTCACGCCCGACGAGACCTCCATGGCGCCGCCGGCGTCGAGGTTCTGGATGGACAGCGCGAAGTCGAGCACCTCGATGCCCTTCTGCACCTCGGCGCGCGCCTCG
>JBKJOI010000667.1:0-3427 GCA_046595695.1 Haliangiales bacterium
CCCGGGCGACGCGCGCACCGTGATCCTCGACCAAGCATTACAGCGGGGCGTCGACTTGCTCGTTCTGGGCGCTCGCGGCCGGTCGAAGCTCACGCAGCTGCTCATAGGGAGTGTGGCTGAGGCCGTGGCTCGTGCAGCGTCGTGCGACGTCTTGGTCGCCCGCGCACCGAAGCGTGTCTTCGAGCTTCCCTGAGGCGATCCGTCGCGCCTACCGTTGCCCGGCGAAATCTCGGAGTGGAGCTGGTGCCTCAGCCGCGACGTGCAGGCCGCACGACGAACGAACGTCGAGATCATTAGGCTCATTTCCGGAGGCTGGAGCACCGTGGCGATTGAAAGGCGACCCATCCCCGGGTGCCGTCTCATTGTGACGATCGTCTTGCTCCGGGCCCGGCGGGACCTGCGTTGTCGAGAAATGGAGCAGAAGACATGAAGGAAGACATCTGGAATACCGTCTGTCCGGTTTGCGGCTCTTCCATCCCGCACGATATGGCTCTTATGGAGTTCTCGCACGTGAGCGAGGGATATCAACATCAGCATCAAGAGCAGCCAGGCCTTCGCATCTGTTCAACAGACTGCGCGAAGATCGCCGAGAAATCACCTGAGCAGTATCGGGCGGCGGCTGCGATGAACGGCGTTTCGGCCGGCGGTAAACGCAGATCCGAACATCCATAGCTCCTTTGATCCGAGCGCTGAGTTTGCTCATCCTGTCCTCATCCTGTCCCTCGCCGAAACGGCGTCCTCAACCAGTCGGTGCAACAGTGCGGCTGAATTACGTCGGATGGTTTCATCCATCCCAGCGTCTGTCGAGGGCGGGTGTTGAGCTGCCGCGCTGCAGCTTCGAGATCAGCCCGACTGATGTCGCTGAGGTCGACGCCCTTCGAGACCAGGTCGCTCGCTATTGGATGACGACGGGCACGAGCCGCTGGTCCTCGTCGCGTTGGTACAGCACCGCCATCCTGCCGACTGGCGCGGCGACCTCCAATGCATTCTGAGCCTCGACGACTCGCCAGCATGCCGCCAGTTCGGGATTGGGGACGTGACCGCTCGGCGAGGTCTGCGGCGACCAGCGTGCCACTGCGATCGTCGCTCTATACGGTCGTCGCTTCACGATCGAAGAGGCGTTTCGCGACCAGAAGGACCTTCGCTTCGGCATGGGCCTCAGCCAGACCCACATTCGCATGGAAGCCAGACGCGACCGGCTGCTGATGCTCCTCGCGATCGCCCAAGCACTGCTCACGCTCCTCGGCGCCGCTTCCGAACGCTCCGGCCTCGACGCCTTCCTCAAGGTCAATACCGTCAAACGCCGCACACACTCGTTTGTTCGCCAGGGCACGTATTGGTACGGCTGCCTTGCCACGATGCGCGACGACTGGTTCGAGCGCCTAATGACCGCGTTCGAGCAGGTGCTCACCGGCCACGCCGAGATGCGTCAGGTGCTCGGCGCGATATGAGGGGATTCCTCAGAGTGCGCCGAGGGCACGCCGGCGCGGGAAGCGGCGAACTATACCCAGTGCGTGCCGCGCGTCGATTCGCCGTACCTCCGTCATCCCGACGAGTACGTCGCATTCCTGAAGGGCCTGAAGGCGGATCCGGCGCACGTGATGGTGGCGAGCATCGTGGGCAACCCCGCGCCGGTGAAGGTCATACTGGACAGTCTGCAGCGGCCACGGCTCGAGGCGTCGTGCACCAGCAGCGCAGAAGCCGCGACGGCGGTGCCAGGCGTGCGCCTCGATGCCTTCGCCCGCGCGTTCGTCGAGCGCAACCTCTCGTTCTCGATCTGCGACGACATGGGCGAGTCGCTCGCCCGGATCGGGGCGCTCGCACGGCAGGTCATCGACGGGGAGGGGTCGACGCCGCCCACGCCGGACGCCGGGCCGGACAGCGGCGTCAGCGACAATGGCGGCCCGGCCTGTGGTTGCGACGTGGGCGGGCCGGCGCGAGGGTTCCGAAAGCGGGGGCAAGGCCGCGCTCGCGCTCGTCGCGCTCGTCATGATGTCCTGGTCGCGCTCTGCATCCCGACGGCGCGCGACGACGCCACGCAGCGCGCGCTGATCGTGCCGGAGGGGATGCCACCGTCTAAATGGCGCGACTTCGTGAGCGTCTCGGCAGCGGCTGCGGCCGAGCGCTGACGAGGCACGCACCCGCGTGAGTTAGAAGTCTCACGTTCAACTTCCGCGCCGATGCGCTAGGTTGGCCGCGGAGGAAGCACCCATGTCCGAACCACGCGTCGCCGTCGTCACCGGCGCCAGCCGCGGCCTGGGCCGCGAGATCGCCCGCCGCTTGCGGCTCGAAGGGCTCACCGTCGTGATCGTGGGCCGCGATGCCGCGACGATCCGCGCGGCCGCGAACGAGCTCGTCTCGGCGGGCGGGACAGCCGGGTCGCCGGCGCAAGCGCCACGGGTCGTCCCCATCGCCACCGACGTCACCGACGCGGCGGCGGTCGCTCGGCTCGCCGCCGTCGTGACCGCCGAGCTCGGGCGCGTGGACGTGCTGGTCAACAACGCCGGGGTCGCGCTCGACAAGTGGGTCTCGGCGCTGGTGGTCGCACCGGAGGTGGTCGAGACGACGATGCGGACGAACTTCATCGCGCCGCTCGCGCTCTGCCAGGCCTTCGTGCCGCTCATGCGTCGCGGTGGCCACGGCCGCATCGTGAACCTGTCCTCGCAGCTCGGCTCGCTGACGCGCATGACCGGCATGACGCTGGCCTACCGCGCGTCGAAGGTCGCGCTCAACGCGCTCACCCGCGTGCTCGCGCACGAGCTCGCCGCCGAGAACATCCTGGTCAACGCGGTCTGCCCGGGCTGGGTTCGCACCGGCCTCGGGGGCGCCGACGCGCCGCAGGCGGTGGAGGAGAGCGTCGATACCGCCGTGTGGCTGGCCACCCTGCCCGACAACGGCCCGCGTGGCGGCTTCTTCCAGGATCGCCAACCGCTGCCCTGGTGAGATAGGCACCGCGATCGGGTTCTGTATGACGCGGTGCGGCAATATCGAGAGGCGCTCGAGGCCCTCTCGGTCGGCCGCTCCAATAGCAACCGCAGCGTGGAGCGAGAAGCCCTCCAACCACGCCCGCCGGCGCTCGACGCCTTCGACCGGCCCCAGCGTGCGCGCACCCGGTACCCGCCACGTCGAGAGCGCCTCGTCCTGGAGCGCCTCGAAGACGTCAGCGTCCTCGCCGACGTCGTCCCGCTCGCGGTCGCGCTCGAGCTCGCGGATGAGACGGCGCTCGAGGCGGTGGACGACGCGGCGCAGGATCTGGAGCACGTCCTCGTCGCGCGGGCCGCCCAGCGCCCGGAAGGCCACGTCCTCCTCGGAGATAGGCTCCAAGTCATCGATCTTGGCGGCCATCGTGTCGTCCAGGACTCCCTCGCGAAGTGGGGTGCCTGCCGACGGCGGCGCGGATGTACTCGTTGGGGCTTGCCGGCGCGCC
>JBKJOI010000817.1:0-6855 GCA_046595695.1 Haliangiales bacterium
CGGGCGCGTAGAAGATGCCCTTCTGCTTGAGCACCTCGCCCATCTCGCGGTTGGCGAGCTGGTTGTTGGCCGCGCCGCCGACGATCTTGCACTTCAGCATGCCCACGGTGCGGTCGTTGATCGCGCCGCCCAGCGCGCAGGGCGCGTAGACGTCGCACGCGATCCCGGGCAGCTCGTCGACGCTGACGACCTTGGCGCCGGTCTTGGCGACGATCGCCGCGACGCGCTCCGGGTGGACGTCGGCGATGGTCAGCGTGCAGCCGGCCTGATGCAGCTCCTCGGCCAGGTGGCCGCCGACCGCGCCCACGCCCATGATCGCGACGTGCATGCTCTTCAGGTCGGAGCGGCCGAGCAGCACCTCGGCGCACGCCTCGATGCCGCGGCGCACGCCGAGCGCGGTGAACGGCGACGGATCGCCCGAGCCCGCGCCGCCCGAGGACGCCGCCGAAACGCCGAGCACGTGCTTGGTCACGCTGCGGATGATGTCCATGTCGGCGGTCGAGGTGCCCGAGTCCTCGCACGTGATGTAGCGGCCGCCGAGGCGATCGACGAAGCGGCCGAACGCCTCCATGAACACGCGACGATCGGTGACCGGGTGTTTCGCGTCGGCCCAGATGACCGCCTTGCCGCCGCCATGGGGCAGGCCGGCGAGCGCGGCCTTGTAGGCCATGCCGCGCGCGAGCCGCACGACGTCGAGGATGGCCTCGTCGCCGGAGTGGTACGCGAACATGCGGGTGCCGCCGATGGCGGGGCCGAGCCGCGTGTCGTGGATGCCCACCGCGGCTCGCAGGTTCGTCGCCTGATCGTGCAGCACGTGGACCTCGCACGTGCCCATCTGCGACGCGATATCGAATACGCTCATTCAGTACCCTCCTGCTCTCGATAGAGCGTGGCAGTTACTACAGATTAATGATATTGGCCGCAAGCGGAAAGCTGAACGAAATCGCTGTGCTGGCGACGCATTGCGTCAGCTGTGCTGACGCGCGCCGGTAACGTGGCGCGTCAATTCCGTACATTCCCATAGTTAGGACTGGCCATGGATGACGCGCGGCGATGGACCCGGCAATGTACCAATCAGGCGTTTGTCAGTGCCGTCGCCGACGTCGATCCGCGCGCTCGCACCGCGCAGGCGCTGCGCGAGCTGACCGGGTTCGAGCTGCGCGGGCCGGTCACGCTGCTGGCCGCCGGCAAGGCCGCGTGGCAGATGGCGGCCGGCGTGATCGACGCCCTGGGCGCCGCGGCCGTGAGCGGTGGGCTCGTGGTCACCAAGGACGGACACGCCGGCGCGGGCGCGCGCGCCGCACCGCTGCCACCGTCGGTCGAGGTGCGCGAGACGGCGCACCCGTGGCCCGACGAGCGCTCGCTCGCGGCGGCCGACGCGATGCTGGCGCGCGCCGCCGCGGCGCCGGCGAGCGGCACGATCGTGCTCGCGGTCTCGGGCGGCGCGTCGTCGCTGGTGTGCGCACCGGTCCACAGCGTGGGCCTGGCCGACAAGCTCGCGGCGATGCGCGCGGTCGCCGCGGCGGGCGCGAGCATCCAGGAGCTCAACGTGGTGCGCAAGCACCTGTCGCGCGTGAAGGGCGGCTGGCTGCTCGAGGCCGCGCGCGCGCGCGTGCTCGCGCTGGTGCTCTCCGATGTCGTCGGTGACGACGTCGGCACCGTCGGGGGCGGGCTGGCCGCCGCGGATCCGAGCCGGTTCGCCGACGCGCTCGCGATCGCCGCGCGCGTGGGCGCGGCGCTGCCCACGTCGGTGCGCCAGCGCTTCGAGGCGGGCGCGCGCGGCGGCGCCGCGGCGCCGCCGGAAACGCCCAAGCGGGCTGACGGGTGCGTCGTGCGCGTGATCGCCGGCCCCGACGATCTTGCGCGCGCGGCGGCGGCGGCGCTGGCCGCGCGCGGCGTGGAGGTGGCGCACGTCGAGACCCGCGTCACCGATGCGGTCGAATCGCTAGCGGCACGGCTGGCGGCGCGCGCACAGGCGCTGGCGTGGCGGCTGAAAGACGGTCCGGCCCCCGGCCCGGGCCCCCGCCCCGCGCTCGCCGTGGTCGCCGGGGGCGAGCCGGTGGTCCGCTTCGCGCACGGCGTCACGCCCGGTCGCGGCGGGCGCGCCCAGCACACCGCGCTCGCGGTCGCCGAGCGGCTCGCCGCCATGGCGTGGCCGGCGGGCGTCGACGTCTCGGTGCTGTGCGGCGCCTCCGACGGCACCGACGGCCCGACCGACGACGCCGGCGCGATCGTCGATTCCGGCACCTGGGCGCGCGCGGCGGCCGCCGGCGTCGACCCGGCCAGGGCGCTCGCCGGGTACGACAGCGGCACCGCGCTGGCCGCCGCCGGCGATCTCCTCACCACCTTACCGACCGGCAGCAACCTGTGCGACCTGTTTTTGGTTTGCGTGGCCCGAGGCTGACGGCTACGGTCCCCGCGTGTCTGAGTCGTGGACCACGCTGAAGGTGCTGGACTGGACGGCGAAAAAATTCGCCGAGAAGGGCATGTCCAGCGCTCGCCTCGACGCCGAGGTACTGCTGGCGCACACGCTCGCGACCAACCGGGTCGGGCTGTACACCGCGTTCGACAAGCCGCTGCTGCCCGAGGAGCTGACCCGCTACCGCGAGCTCATCAAGCGCCACATCGGCGGTGAGCCGGTCGCCTACCTCGTCGGTGAGCAGGAGTTCTGGTCGCTGCCGCTGCACGTCGACAACCGGGTGCTGGTGCCGCGCCGCGACACCGAGACGCTCGTCGAGGTCGGCCTGCGCGCCGCGCGCGCCGCCGGCGCCGATCTGCGGCGCATCGCCGATGCCTGCACCGGCAGCGGCGCGGTCGCGCTGGCGCTCGCCACCGAGCTGCCCGCGGCGCGCGTATGGGCGACCGACACGTCCGAGGGCGCGCTCGCGGTCGCGCGCAAGAACGTCGAGCGGCACAAGCTGGGCGAGCGGATCACGCTCGTCCACGGCGACCTGCTCACGCCGCTCGCGCCGCTCGCCGCCGAGGCCCGCTTCGATCTGATCGTCTCCAACCCGCCCTACGTCGCCAGCGGCGAGATCGCCGGGCTCGACGCCGAGGTGCGCGCCGAGCCGCGCCTGGCGCTCGACGGCGGCGAAGACGGCCTCGACCTGGTGCGCCGGCTGGTGCCCGCGGCGCTCGTGCAGCTCGTCGCGGGCGGCACGCTCGCCATCGAGCACGGCTGGAACCAGGGGCCGCAGGCGCGCGCGCTGTTCAGCGCGGCCGGCTTCCAGGACGTCGCGACCACGCGCGACCTGGGCGACAACGAGCGCATCACCGCCGGACGCAAGCCGGCGTAGCGTACGAAACGAACGAACGCAGGGTCGCAGGACCGCGGACCGCCATGGAATCCCTCCACCTCGAGCCCATTCGCCGCGTCGCCGGGACCATCCAGCTCCCCGGCTCGAAGAGCCTGTCGAACCGCATCCTCCTGCTCGCGGCGCTCGCGCGCGGCACGACCCGCATCGACAACCTGCTCGACTCCGACGACGTCAGCCACATGCTCGCGGCGCTCGCGCGCCTCGGCGTCGGCTACACGCTGAGCCCGGACAAGACCCGCTGCGAGCTCACCGGCCTGGGCGGTCCGTTCCCGCCCGCGCAGCTCGCCCTGTTCCTGGGCAACGCGGGCACCGCCATGCGCCCGCTGTGCGCGGCGCTCTGCCTGGGCGCAGGCGAGTTCACGCTGAGCGGCGAGCCGCGCATGCACGAGCGGCCCATCGGTCACCTGGTCGACGCGCTGCGCGCCGCCGGCGCCGACATCCGCTACCTGGGCCAGGACGGCTACCCGCCGCTCACGATCTATGCGCACGGGCTGGCCGGCGGCCCGGTCACCATCGACGGCAGCATCTCGAGCCAGTTCCTGACCGCGCTCCTGCTCGCGGCGCCGCTCGCCGCCGCCGCCACCACGATCCACGTCGCGGGCGAGCTGGTCTCGGGCCCGTACGTCGACATGACCCTCGCGGTCATGAAGCGCTTCGGGGTCTCGGTCGCGCGCACTGCCGACGGTGGCTTCCAGATCGAAGGCGGGCAGACGTACCAATCGCCCGGCGTGGCGCTCGTCGAGGGTGACGCGTCCTCGGCCTCGTACTTCCTGGCCGCGGCGGCCATCCGCGGCGGCACCGTGCGCGTCCACGGCGTCGGCGAGGACAGCGTGCAGGGCGACGTGCGCTTCGTCGACGTGCTCGGCCAGATGGGCGCCGTGGTGCGCCGCGGCTCCGACTGGCTCGAGGTATCGCGCGGCGAGCTGCGCGGCATCACCGTCGATGCCGGCGAGTTCCCCGACGCTGCCATGACGCTCGCGACCACCGCGCTGTTCGCGCGCGGCCCGACGCTCATCACCGGGATCTACAACTGGCGCGTCAAGGAGACCGATCGTCTCACCGCCATGGCTACCGAGCTGCGCAAGGTCGGCGCCTTGGTCGTCGAGGGTCGCGATCGCCTCGAGGTCACGCCGCCGGCCAGGCTGCTGCCCGCGGCGATCGACACCTACAAGGACCACCGGATGGCCATGTGCTTCTCGCTCGCCGCGCTCGGCGACGCGGCGATCACGATCCACGATCCCGCGGTCACGTCCAAGACCTTCCCCGGCTACTTCGAGCAGTTCCGCAGCCTGGCGCAGGACACGTAGAGCGCGGGCGTCCCCCGACGCCAAACTTGCCCCGCTGAAACGCGCCCGTTAGCCTCGTCGTCTGACGCATGTCCGCCGCTCCGACCGAACCGTCCGCGCCCGGCGCGGCGCCCGCCGCCCCCGCGCCTCCCGTCCGTGACGAGGCCGCCGCGTCCGCAGGCCGCGGCGTCATGTACATCGGCGCCGCGAAGATCTTCTTCATGGTCGCCGGCGCCGCGATCGAGTTCAGCCTGCCCGGCGACAGGTTCCTCGGCAAGTACGGGTACGGCGGCTACCGGCTCATCGCCTCTGCGGTCTCGACGATCAACAACGTCGTCGTGACCGGCACGATCCAGGCGGTCAGCCGGCAGACCACCGCCGACCCCGCGCAGGCCGACGTGGCCAAGGCGACCGGGCTCAAGATGCAGCTGCGGCTCGGCATCGGGCTCGCGCTGCTCTTCGCGCTCGCCGCGCCGGCCATCGCGTGGCTGTGGAAGGACGAGTCGAAGGCTGGCCCGCTCGCCTTGTCGGCGGGCATCATCGCCGGCTACAGCATCTACGCGGTGCTGGTCGGCTCGGCCAACGGCACGCGCCAGTTCCACAAGCAGGCCGGCCTCGACGTGACCTTCGCGACGCTGCGCGCGGTCGCCATCCTGGGCGCGGCGGTGGCAGGCTTCGGGCTCTACGGGGCGATCGGTGGCTGGGTCGCCGCGGTCGTCGCGATCACCGTGGTCGCGTTCGCCTGGGTCGGTGGGCCGCGCGGCGCGACCGCGGGGCCGATCGCGCCGATGGTCAAGTACCTGCTCGGCATCGCCGCGTACCTCCTCATCATCAATGCCGTCATGACCGCCGACACCTTCCTGCTCAAGGTGCTGTCGACCGACTGGTACCGCCACCACGGCGCGCTCGACGCCGCCGCGGCCGCCCGCGAGGCCGACGGTCAGGTGGGCCTCTATGGCGCCGCGCAGCAGCTCGCGCGCCTGCCGTACCAGCTCATGATCGCGGTCACCTTCGTGATCTTCCCGCTGGTGTCGCAGGCTACCTTCGAGAACGACAAGCAGAAGGCCGCCGGCTACATCAGCACCACGCTGCGACTGTCGCTCATCTTTGCCGGCGCCATGGGCGCGGTGCTCGCGGCGCATCCCGAGGCGCTGCTCGATGTGCCCTTCAGCGCCGAGTTCGCCCACGCCGGCGGCCCGGCGCTCGCCGCGCTGGCGCTCGGCCACGTGGCCTTCGTGCTTTTCACCATCGGCGGCACCATCCTGAACAGCGCGGGCCGCACGCGCGCGGCGATCGCCGGCGCGGGCGGCACGCTCGTGGTGCTCGGCGCGGCGCTGTGGATCGTGATCCCGCGGCTCGAGCCGGGGCGCGAGATGCTCCTCGGCGCCGGCGCGTGCACCGGCGCCGCCATGTTGATCGGGGCCATCGTGACCGGCGTGCAGCTGCGCGCGCATTTCGGTGTCTTCGTGCCCGCGTGGACGGTGCTGCGCGTGATCGCCGGCGCCGCGGCCGCGTGGGCGGTGTGCCAGCTGGTCCCGCACCGGGGGCCGATCCTGGCGCTCGCCGGCGCGGCGCTCGCGGCGGTCGCGTACCTGACGACGCTCGTGGTCACCGGCGAGCTACGTCGCGCCGATCTGGACCGCGTGCTGTCGGTCGTGAAGCGGAGGAAAGCATGAGAAGCCTCGTCGCCTTGGCCATCCTCGGGCTCGTGGGCATCGCCTGCGGCGGCTCGCAGAAGCACACCGAGAACCTGCTCGAGCAGTCGACCCGCTTCCAGGAGGGCCTGCGCTGGGGCCGCTACGAGGACGCCGCGGCGCACGTGCCACCGCCCGAGCGCGAGGCGTTCCTCGACGAGCACGAGGAGCTCGCCGAGGAGCTACGCATCGACGACTACGAGGTCATCCGCGTGCACGTGAAAAGGGACCACGACGAGGCCATGGTGCAGGTCAAGTACACCTGGCACCTCGACTCGAAGGGCATCGTGAACGAGACGGTGACCGATCAGCTCTGGGAGCGCAGCGGCACCAGCTGGTGGATGAAGGAAGAGCTCTTCAAGCGCGGCGACGACATGCCGGGCGTGGCGAAGGCAAAGGCGAAGGGCCCCAAGCGCGACCGTTCGCCCAAGAAGTCGAAGGAATCCGCGCCGCCAGGCGGGCCCGAAACCGGAACCGAAGTCGAGCCCGAAACCAAAAGCGGCAGCGAGCCCGCCGCCGTCCCCGCCGCTGCCGAGTCGTCCGATCCATCTTCTGCGG